>JAUIHU010000047.1 GCA_030432175.1 Verrucomicrobiia bacterium
GTTTCCACTCCATCTCGAGCGATTAAGGCGTAAAGTGATCCGGCTGAGGTTTTGGGATTCCGTCCGTCCGGATGGCGGGAGTCGTCCAGGATTTGCATTTCGGGTCCGGTTTGCCAGGGTGTGGAAAAGTTTTCCGTAACCCGATACATGACACCGCTGTTGCCCCTGGGTTTCACTGCCCACTCCAGTTCCAACTCAAAGCTTTCGTAGTCCTGAATCGTTACCAGATCCACCACATCTCCACCTTCAATGGTCTTCAGAATGCCGTCTTCAATCTTCCAACCTTTGTCAGGAAAAGAATCGCGTTGGTAACCGCGCATTGAACAAACGGTTTCTCCATCAAATAAATGAGTCCATTCCTGGGCGGATCCTGTGACAGCGGCGCATAGCGCAATTCCGACGCCCAAATGACGCCAACGATTTAGGTGCTTATGATCTGTTTTCATTGGATTGGATCACTATAAATGGTTCGATTTAATTGTGAAATCATTTCTAGTTTTCTGACGTGTAGCCATTGCTTCAGCGCTGGTTCCTGAACGCCTTGCGGGCGTCACTACAAGGATGTTCTGGGTAAAAGAATTTTAGGCACAAAAGCAACGGAGGTTTCCATCCATGATCCACAACTGCAACCACCCCCTGCTTCAGGCGATAAGAGCAGACCTGCCGCCGGAATGGAACTGAGCCAGCAGTCCGGGCGCAAGCGTTCCCAACTCGTGATTTCGCCAGCGTCGCGATCCCAGACGGTGACATTTCCTGACCGGAAAAAGAGCGCTTCGGTGGATGCTGCGTATGTTCCACAGCCACCTCCAGGCATCGACAGTTCCAGTTTTTTACCTGTGTGAAGGTCCAGGGCTGCAGGTCGAATGTACACCACTCCCTGAACAATGGCGGGTCGGGCCATGTGTCCACCGTGGTGATTTTGTGGCCAGGGAACAGTTTGGTTCCAAACCGGATTTCCGTCTGTTGAATCGAAAGCGCTGGCATGGTAGGCGCCTTCTCCAGATCCATTGACGATCACTTTGCCTTCTGCGTAGGCCACCGTGAAGGCGACTTGCCCGGAGGGGATTTCCAATCGTTGTTCCCACAATGCTTCGCCTGTGCGGCGGTCTAATGCAACTAACCAAAGATCCTCCCACATTTCTGGGATTCCAACCCGACTGGTTTGCAATCCCAGTACTTTGGGATGCCGCATCTCAGCGACGTAAATCGTTTCTTCACCAAACGCAATCCCACTGTGCATGATCCAGCCTTGGTCCCTTTCCCATCGGATGGATCCAGTTTCGAGGTCCATTGCATAAATGCTTTCACCACTGACTTTCTCGGTCACCGGACCACTGGTCGCGTCGTACCAACCGGCTGAGGCGCCTCCCCAAAATTCCTTAAAGGTCGAGCCCTTGCGTATTTGGGATCCAATAATCTGATCCTCTTCCGCCGCCAGATATCCCCAATCATATTCCCAATCCGGATGGGCGCCTTGAGGAGTTTTGTAACGGTGAACGAGTCCACCGGTTGCCGCGTCAAAACGCCAGACTTCATCATCAATCGCAGCAAAAACCGAATCCGCATTGGCGCTCCAGTTGCCGGAGTCACGAGGCATGTTGAATCTTCCAAGGCGTGGCAATTCCCACGACCAAAGCACGGTTCCATTGTATGCGTCCAATGCGATAATGCGTTGTAACCCCTGCACAAACAGACGTCCTCCGTATGACAAGGGAGCTGGCTTACGTCCGTTGCGGTCTGGTTGAGCGCGAGGTCCGGGTCGACCCATCCATTGGATCTCCAGATCCTGCGCGCCTTTGGCTCCCGACAGGGTTTCACCTGCAAAGGCTGCTCCGGTGGCGTCGCCATATTGATGGGACCACACACCTGCTCCGTGGAGAGGTCCACGGCGGAACTCAAAGCGCTTGGAGTCTGGAGATTCTTTGATGGGTTGGATTTCCCACTGGCCTGGGTAGGGTCTAGGATATTGTGTGTTGGATAATTTCCAAATCCCGTTCCATTCCGTTTCCCAAACAGGCGCGGCTTCAGGCGAGATGTCAAAAACAATTCGGCCGCCATCTGGTTTTAAAAATGCAAATGCAGTGGGCAAATCCACAGGGAAAGGGCGGGCGTTTGTCTGGGATCCCGGATAAATCAAATTCGCAAAAAGTCCCACCCAGTTAGGAGTCTCGTTTTCATCCACATGATGAACCGCAATTCTGGATCCGTAGACGCCAGCCTCAAGCAAACTTGCTTGCGCTTCTTGAACTGCTCTGGGATCAGAATCCAGGATAATCACTCTGAAGTCTGAATGCTTCACCAACTCATAAGCAAGGCGAGCGGGTTCCCTGGATAATCCCCATTGCAAAGCGATTCCACGGGTGGAAGCCTCGTCGCCAATCAATGGTTCGACACGTTTGCGCCACTCTTCTGAATGATTTTCATCTTTCCAGGTGGCAGGTATGGAATCCGGCTTCAACTCTTTGAGTGCAAAGTTAAAAAATGTATCCAGTTCCAGAACTTCTGTGCGGACAGGTTTCCCTTCATCCCGAGATGTTAAAATTTGAAATTCGTAGACTCGATTTCTTCCCAAACCATTGACGACAGTTGAATGGCGAGAGACGGGTTCGTCGATCTGGACCAATCTTTCGGTCCCGTTTTCAGCGGTCAGAGTGATTTGTGTTGGAATGGGTTTCTTGGTTTCCCAGCTGATTTTAGCTGACTCTGGAGATTCCCATTGGATCCATGGTCCAGCAGCCAGCTCTCCATAAACCTCTTTTTCCACAACCGGGAATGGATAAATCGCTGCATGGTTTTGGATTTCCTCCAAAGTCAAAGCTCGATGGTACAGTCGCACTTCACGCATCGCTCCGTTGAGTCGGTAATGCTCATCCTGATCATGGTAGGCGCCGATTTCCAGAAATGCTGTGGGTGGGTACTGGATGGGACCTTGCTGTTCATCGGTCTCAGCCACCAACTCGCCATTCACAAAAAGACGCGTGCTATTTCCATCGTACACACCGGCCACATGATTCCATGAACCGGGTTCAAAAGACGTGTTTGCCTTCAGGTAAGTCAGTTTGTCAGGACCGGACTGACCGTTGATGGCGAAAGAAAAATGATTATCCAGATAGCCGAGGAGCCAGCCCTTTTCGTAAGATCCATTATCCTGAATCGCTCCGATCAATCCGCCCCAGGACAACGCCGAATCCACTCGCACCCAGGCTTCAGCTGTGACGGTTTCCTTTGGTAAATCTTTTGCCTGCAAATCCATGGTGACGAGCACGCTGTTATCTGTTCCGTCAAAGATCAGCGCCTCCCAATCCAACACACGTTCCCAGATGGGTTTGCCAATCAGAGTCGCGTCCATGCCTACAGCCAGATTGGGGATTTTTCTGCCGGCAATATTGTTGGACTGAAACACCCAGCGACTGATCAGGCCGGGTTCTTCAATGGCTCGAATCAATGGCAGGGGCTGGATCGGCTCATTGTTTTCTGTTTCTTCACTACCTTGAGGTTCCGATATGGACTGAACTTCCCAAAGAGTAGATGCAAGCGCTTCGGCGCTAGTCCAGGAATTGCTGGGATTGGTTGTGTCTGTTCGATCAGAAAATGTGTAGATTGCTCCGGTATCAGTGGAAGCGGTTAGAAATCCGTTTGCTGCGGATAAACCGTAAACTCTGCCGTTTACAGGTAATCGCTTGAGTACTTTTCCAGTGATGGCTTGAAGGCAAGTGATTTGATCCCGCTGGCCGACCCAGAGCTGGTTTCCTGTCAGAATAATTGTAAATAGCGCTTCCAGATCGGTGGACCACATTTGAGATTTCGCGACTCGATCGAATGCTTCGATACTGGTGTCTTTCATTAAATAACCCTGACTTCCTCGAACTATCATCGCCTTTCCGCCCTGGTAAGTGGCGATTTTGGTTTGGTCCGCTGCTTTACTGGACTGAACCCAACCGGTTTTGTTTCCTGGACCGTGAAGAATTTCTGATTCGGGGGTGAGCAAAACGAAACAACCTCCACCACCCTGAAGGCTTCCCAGAGATTTGCCGGAGGCTTTGTTAAATAAGAGCGGGGCAATCCGACCTTGAGGAGCAATGATCTTGTCTGCGGAGGCCAGCAGCGCTCCTTCCAGAGTGACGCTTTCAAGACGTTGCGTGTAAGTCCCGGGTTGGGTCTGTGATCCGGTTTTAGCGTCGACTGCACAGAGGTAGGACTCCTTCCATGGCGCCAGGCTCATTGCGAAATATGCCAATCCGCTGTCGTCTACCAAGACGCCGGTTCTACACGGATAATAAGAGATCAATCGCCCGTTGTTGAGCGTTTTCCGTGAATGTGGAGCCGGCGAGAATTTCCAGATTAATTCTCCGGAATCTGCGTCCAGGCAGTAGGCATAACCGTCGTCCGATCCAAAATAAATACGATTCTCCCAATAAGTCGGAGCAATTCGGACCGGGGCGTCGGATGTGAAAGTCCAGATGATTTCTCCCGTTTGCTGGTCCAATCGTCGCACTGAATCATCGGCGGTTGATGCGAAGTAAACTGAATTCCCGACCTGGATCGTATGGAAAACCGGATCATAATTCCGCATCGAAGCCAGGTCTCGAATGCCCGCATAAGCATCCCATTTAGCAGGCCCTGCCCACGCGGTTTGGGGTGGGTTTGGGGACTGATACACCCATGCTGTTTCCAGGCGCTTCAGATCAAAACTCTCGGCAGCGACGGCGCTGCGGTTGAGATCTTTCTGATAAGTCGGCCAGTCTTCGGCATCCAGACTTGTTATGAACAGGGCGACAAACTGAACTAGGGTCCCGATTCGGCAGGCTGACCTGCAAACACCCATTTTCTTAACCGTGCTGCGAGAGATTGAAATCCTCATGTATCCTAAAGTAGTTAAATTCCTGATTTTCTACAACTTAAGTTGTGCGTAATGCCAAATCATCTCATGAAGTCGACATCTTTTGGAAATCACAGGGAGTTTGCTTGAAAGTGATTCACAATGTTGAGGTTCGGAATGCTGTTTTGGGAAAGTGACTTTTGAACACAATCACTACCATGTTCTATAATGTTTCATTTTGAAACAATAATTAGGCGTTTGTCTTTAGTGTGAGTCATACTAAAGGATGATTTTTAGTATAGATGTAAATTTGAGTTTAAATATTGCTGGAGAATGTATTTGATTATTATATGACATGTAGATGTTGTGATTTTGGTTCAGCCTGAGAAGTTTGATTTTATTGATTTAGTAAGTGGAGTTGATTGATTGTTTTGTTTGTACAGAGGTTCTAACAATCTCATGTTAAATTAATTGCAAATTTGTGGTCCGTGAATCTTTATAGTTGTCTAAAATCAAGAACTGTAATTAATGCCAAAAAAACAGTTCTACAGAATAACTGAAAATGTTAGTGAAAGAATAATGAAAGCCTCTTCGACAAAACTCCTGGATAACTTTGGATGCGTAATCCTCCCCTTTTTTTTAGGTTGGATTGCAGCGCCTGGAGTTGGGCTTGGCGCTACTTCTAATTCCGGTGAGCGCACGGCGGATAATTCAAAACCCTATTTAATTGAATCAGTTACGCCGAATTTGAACCACCCGGTGGCTGCTGGCAATTTTCAGGCAAGCAGTGATGAGCCCAAGGTCATTCGGCCGCTTTCCAGTCGTGAAAGCACGAAGCGAGAATCCTATGCTCGGCGGGTTGGATTTCAAACGCTGCGGAATACTGGGAGTGGAGTTGAAGGTCGTACGTTACCAGCGAACTCTGAACTAGAAAGTGAAACCAAGAGTGATGATGTTAAAGGTTTGAAAGCTGGTGGAGAATTATCGACTTTTGCGGTTGGCTTTGAGGAGTCTTATACCAGGAGCTCTACGTTCCCTTCGGATTTCATCAGCGAAAAATGGAATCTTGGTCATCACATTTCGACGATTACCTATTCGGGAGGTGAGTGGGTGGTTTCGATGCGTTCTGGAACAGGGTATGGAATTCAGGGTTGGGCAACGAGAACAGAATTTCCATCGGACTATATTAGTGAGCAATGGGAACTGGGTCGTGACATTACAGCGCTTGCTTATGGCAATGGGGTTTGGGCTGTTGTTATGAGCGAAGGACTGAACTTGCTGCAAAGTTGGGCGACACAGGTGGATTTTCCCGAAACCTACATTCAGGAAAAATGGGATGAAAACAAGATAGTGACGAGCTTGACTTATGGCAACGGAGTTTGGGCGGTTGTAACAAGCAGAAGGACAGAAGCTTGGACCCAAACCTGGGCGACTCGCGAAGACTTTCCAGACACAGTAATTGATGAAGGTTGGGACAATGGAGAGAGGGTAACGGCATTGACTCATGGAGATGGCCTTTGGGCAGTTGTGATGACAGGCCCAAGTTATTATGGGCAAAGCTGGGCAACTCGTGTCGATTTTCCTGATTCGTATATCAGCGAGAAATTGAATGAAGGTTTGAATATTACGGCTGTGTCAAAGAGCGATTTATGGGCCGTCATAATGTCGCGGATAGCGCCACAGGGCCCGCCTAACGACAATTTTGCGGACCGAATAGCGATTGTTGGGGATTCTGTCGCAGTGGCAGGAAGGAATGGGGACGCAACAGACGAGGGGGCAGAGCCTGGAGAGGGTAGCAAGTCTGTATGGTGGTCTTGGACAGCCGAAAACAATGGGCAAGCCACTATTGATACTTTCGGAAGTGATTTTGATACTACTCTGAGCGTATGGGTTGGATCCAGCTTGGGAACGTTAAGTTCCATTGCATCGAACGATGATGCTGCAGGAGGGACAACTAGCGCAGTGACTTTTGTCGCGCAAGCCGGAGTGGAGTACCAAATCCGGGTGGCAGGTTTTGGTGGCGCCACGGGAGAGATACAACTTTCATTGGAGCACCAAATACTCCGTCCGGCCAATGATAATTTTGCGGATAGAATAGCGATTATTGGGGATTCTGTCGCGGTGACAGGAGGGAATGTGGATGCGACGGACGAGGGGGCGGTGACAGGGCTCGGTAGCAAATCAGTATGGTGGTCTTGGACAGCGCAAAACGATGGTCAAGTCAGTATTGATACTTTTGGAAGCAGCTTTGATACTTTTCTAAGTGTATGGGTTGGATCCAGCCTGGAGGCTTTAAGTTCCATCGCGTCCAACGACGATGCCGGAGGGGGGAGGACCAGCGCTGTGACTTTTACAGCTCAAGCCGGAGTGGAGTATCAAATCCGGGTAGCAGGCTATAGTGGCGCCACAGGTGAGATACAACTATCGTTAGAGAATCAGACAACAAGCCGTCCACCCAATGATAATTTTGCTAATCGTTTCAATCTTTCTGGTAACCCAACCACAACAACGGGCTCAAATCAGAACGGCACTCTGGAACAAAACGAAGGCGCTGAGATACATTTCTCGTCTGTTTGGTGGTCATGGACAGCGCCTACATCAGGAGTAGCAACGTTTGAAACGATCGGCAGTGACTTCGACACGATATTGCATGTCTATAATGGGACAGCGCTGTCTTCATTGGAATTGTTGGGATCCGACGACGATGGAGGGGGTAATTTAACCAGCCAGCTCCAGTTAAATGTCACGCAAGGCGTAACTTACCAAATTCGAGTAGCGGGCTATGAAGGGGGGATGGGGACGATTTCTCTTTCGATTCGGGTTGAATCAGCAGACCCGGCCATACGTATTGCGCCAATTTCGATGCGTTTTGACAGGAATCAGGCGAACGCCGCGCAGGATCCCACATTTGAGGCAGAGCTTCGGAATACAGATTTACAATCTGAAGCGTATACCTACGACATTAAAAACAGGATGGGAGACGTGGCTCCAGATGAAGTTCTGGTTCGTTTCTCAGCGCCGGTGGCTTTGGCGATTCATACACAAAGTCAGGTTAAGCGGATGCAAATGCTTGATCGTGTTAAAGGGGATTGGTGGTCGGCAACAATTTTGGATCGTGCAAAAGCGGTTCTGCCCGACTCCGTGATTGGCGTTCGCCCACTAGTTTCAGGGAAGTCGAAAGTCAGTCGAGTTATTCAAGCTCGTCGTGCCTCTACCAATAAGGCAGCGGTCGGACAAACCAGTTCTACTTCAGAGTCGGAATTGATCACTGCGGATTTACAGGCAAATTGGCATCCTCGAGGTCCTATGGGCATTTTCTATCTCAAGCTAAAAGCCGGCGTTGATTTGGAGTCGATTTGCAGGAAGTTAGCGGAGCAGCCGGATATTATTTATGCGCATCCCAATCCTGTTTATCGAGTTTCCAGTATAGCCGATGATACTCTGATAGATCGGATGTGGAACCTGGATGCAATCAATGTTGCTCCAGCTTGGAGTCGAGTTGGAGGCAGCTTGAGCGCGGTTCGTGTTTGTGTGATAGATAGTGGAGTACGTCTAGATCACTTCGATTTGGCTGGGCGGACGGTTGATCCTACGGATGTTTATCTGGAAAATGGTGATTCGTATGCAAATACGGATCCTGACGATGATGACGTTTCCGGTCACGGCACTGCAGTGGCTGGTATTATTGCAGGGATCAGGGATAACGGGCGCTTCATTGCAGGACTTTCGCAAGTGCAGATTATACCGGTGAATGCAGGGGATGATAATTTCATTTACAACTATATTGATGGAGTATACTGGGGTGTGGATCATGGAGCGGATGTCATTAACATGAGTTTTGGTGGCAGTCGTTCACCTAATTTGGCGGAGTTGGATGCAGCGGCTTATGCCGAGGATAACGAAGTCATTGTCTGCGCAGCAGCAGGCAATGACGACGGCAATGCTGATAACCAATCTCCAGCCTCCATTTCAACGTACATATCGGTGGCTGCAGTAGACGCGGATAATCGTCGTGTTTCGCCAGCAAACTGGTGGTGGGGAAGTAATTATGGATCTACTGTGGATGTGTGCGCTCCAGGTCAGGGGGCTGTGGGTAACAACAGAGATTCGATTATAACGTTGGGCCATGCTTCGAATACCGCCATTAGCAATAGATTTAATGGAACGAGCGCTGCCTCACCACATGTTGCCGGAGTATGTGCTTTGGTAAGGCAGGTGAACCCCGAGTTGAGCGCTGAAGAGGTTCGGCAAATCGTTTTCTCAACGGCACGCGACCAAGTTGGTCTCCCAAGCGAAGATTCTGCCGGGAAAGATCCCTATCATGGTCATGGATTGATCGACGCAGCGGCTGCGGTTGCCGCTGCCGCTGGGGGTGATTCAGGTAACACGTTTACGATTTATAATGAAAGCAATTCGGTGCTGGAAGTCGAGGAGATCCGACCTCCTGAGGCCGCTGATTGGATTCAGGTCGAACCGGCCGGACCATTCACGCTGGGCTCACAAGAATCGGTAGAAGTAACAGTATCTGTCGACTTTGCTTTGGCTCCACAAGGTGAGTCTACGGTTCGATTGTTGGTTTACTCTAATGATGTTGATTTAAGTCCATATCCTGTTGGTGTGGAAATTACCACCGTGAACGATTTCGTATCGCTCGCTGAAGCGTTGGATAGTGATTCACTCCTTTTTGAAACCGGAGGAGCAGCAGATTGGACCGGGCAAACTGATACAGTTTTCGATGGTGAGGATGCGGCTAGATCCGGGCGTATAGGAGATGGTATGGAGACTTGGATCCAAACACAAGTTACAGGCCCTGGGACACTTAAATATTGGCGCCGGGTATCTTCTGAGACTGGATTCGATTTTCTGTATTGCGATGTTGATGAGACCCGAATCGATTCAGTTTCCGGAAATGTAGATTGGACTTTTGTTGAAACGCAAATCAGCTCCGGGAACCATACTGTGGTGTGGCGCTATGTGAAGGATGCCAGCGCCACTGGTGGAAATGACGCGGTATGGCTGGATCAAGTGGTATTCGTGGAAGAGGATCCACAGACCTCAGTAGATCCTGCAACATTAGGCTTTGCTTCATCTGGTGGAAATGGCCAGTTCACCGTTTCTTCAAACGAGTCATGGTCCGCTACCAAGAATGTAGCTTGGATACAAGAGTTATTACCGACATCCGGAACAGGAGAAGGCTCAGTCAGCTATGTCGTGCTTCCCAATACTGGGGCTGCGTCTCGTTCCGGACGAATTTCTATCAATGGCCAGACACACACTGTGCAGCAAGATGCAGCTCCAGAGACAGTGACTATTGATCCTTTGGAATCTGAATTCTCGTCGATTGGTGGGCTTTCGCGCATTAGTGTCCGAGCCAATACAAGTTGGGAAGCTACTGCTACTGAATCGTGGGTGACAATTAATTCTGGCGAGCAAGGAGACGGGGATGGTTCAATCGATTTTTCGGTTGTCCCGAATACGCAAACCGTAGCCAGAGAATCGCAGATTCGTGTTAATGAAAACATCATTCATACCATACGACAGGCTGAAGCGGCGAAGTTAACGCAGATCGCGCCTGTTGCCATCGACTATCCATTTTCAGGGGGTAGCGGCGAAATTACAGTGACATCAAATACAGATTGGGAGGCTAATGCTTCGGCCGATTGGATTCAGGTGACACCCGGGGCAATTGGCCAAGGTAATGGTCGGGTGGCTTACAGCGTTTCCGAGAATCAACAAACCGAGGCGCGCGAAGCAACAATCTCCCTGAATAGTGAAGTACACAGAATTTCTCAATCTGGTAGGCCTACGGTATTGGAGATCCAACCCGGACAACGAAACTTTGCTGCGCAAGGAGGAATCGAAGAGATTGATGTGACTTCAAATACAGAGTGGTCGGCTACGACAGATAGTTCCTGGATTACGATCGTTGAAGGTGGTTCTGGCAATGGCAATGGGGTTGTCCGTTATAATGTTGCCGAATACACAGGGATAGAGCGCAGAGCGGGGGCTATTGCGGTGAATGGTCAGATTCATTCTGTGTTGCAGGAACCACCAGCGACTCAGTTTCAAATGGTTTACAGTGCAGAAGATCTCTTGGCTAAGCCTGGATTTACCTTACCTGTTCCTATCATTTACGAGACATCGGATGCCAACGATGCTCTCCGTGTACTAGGGCTTCGAGTGCACTTTGATTCAACAAAATTGCAATGGTCTGGTTTTGAGCATCTATTCGAAAAAGGGTTGGTCTCAAGTAGCACAGTTCCGCTGGATGATCCATTAGAGGATGGAGGATTTGATGGTGATCCACAGACTGACCAGTTTGTTTTAATTAGTTGGTTTGATTTTCTCAACGGATCTTGGCCCGGGCAGGCTCTACCCCTCAACCTTGGAGAAGTGGAATTCGACGTACAGGATACTCTGCAATCAGGCATCCAAACTCGAGTCCGATTCTCGGAGACACAATTGAATTCCGGATATGGATTTCAGTCAACTCCAGCGACGGTGGAGGGGGCAGTGTTCAATTTGGATGTGGATGACAATAACCGCGTAGAACTTGATACTGATGTGCTTGTCCTGATACGATATCTGTTCGGGTACCTTGGAAGTGATCTGTTTCGGGGCGCAGTGGCTCCTGATGCCAATCGAGAAGACTTGGCCGATTTGGAAAGTTATGTCCAAACTGCTTTCAGAACTTTTGCTTTCGACATTGATGGGAATGGAGCAATTGCCTTGGAGACCGACCTGCGGCTTGTGATTCGTCACCTATTTGGGTTTGTCGGCAGTGATCTCGTTAGTGATTCGTTGGCCTCCGACGCCCAAAGGACGGATCCCGATGACGTGCGTGATTTCATTCAGACCCTCTTTCCTGGGAACTCTGATTTAAGCTCCAATGTGTTGAGTCAACAAATTGGTCTGACTCCAGGCTGGTTATTCCAAAATTCGTCTCCTAATCCAGATACGGAGGAGCGTCATGTTGTTTTTCCTGACACGGCTCAAAGACGCGTTTCAGCCAATGAAACGTTCTCACTCAACGTCAATTATTCTACTTCAGATTTGAACTCTCAACTACCGCTTCTTGGGCTCCGAATTCACTATGATTCCAGCAGGGTCAAATGGGATTCGTTTAAAAATGTTTTTGGTAATCATCTCATTAATCAAAGCTCTATACCTGGAGATGATCCCAACGAGGGCGGTGGGTTCGATGCTAATCCGCAAACAGACAAGTTTGTGTTGTTAAGTTGGTTTGATTTTGCAGGTAATCAGTGGCCGAATCAGCCGTTGCCGCTGAAAGTGTGTTCAGTAACATTCACGACTCTTAGTAGCTTTTCGGGAGCCACTGAAATTGGTTTTTCTGCCTCTCAAACATCAGAGGGTTACGGTTTCGAGTCTACTGCAGCCGAAATTGGCACCGACCTAGACACGTTTTGGAGTCTGGAGGTTTCGAGCAATCCTCCATCAGGTGGAGTTGTTACGGGATCGGGTAATTACCCGGAAGGCGTAGACGCTACGATCACAGCAGAGCCGGCGTCCGGTTACCGCTTTGAAGGATGGCAGGGGGAAGGGATCGCGGATGCCAGCGCATTGACAACAACCGTGTTGATGAACGCCGAGCAAAGTGTGATCGCGCAGTTTGTGAAAGTGTGGCCATTGACAGTGGAAGCCGATCCGAGTGAAGGTGGAACGGTGAGCGGATCTGGAGTGTATGACGAAGGAACCGAGGTGACGATCACAGCAGAGCCGGCGTCTGGTTACCGCTTTGAAGGATGGCAGGGAGAAGGGGTTGCGGATGCCAGCGCATTGACGACAACCGTGTTGAT
>JAUIHU010000048.1 GCA_030432175.1 Verrucomicrobiia bacterium
TGAAACCTGTGCCTCATACGAGGCATCGTCGCCGCTGGCCAAGCCATCACTTGACCGACTGACCAATTGAGTTGTTTTTGCCGGGACGTCAAATCGAAACACATCCGTTGCCGAGTTCGAATCGACGCCCGAGGCGGTCAGGTTCGATGCATCGGATGAAAAAGCGACCACCGTGCCTGTCGCATCGATCGCCGGATAGCTCGAATTGCCGTCGCCGCTGGAGAGTCCATCCCAACTACGCGAAACCAGCACGGTCTGCGCATCGCCGATGGATGCAAGCAACGGTTCCCAGACGGCCTGTCGCAGAGTCCGTCCCGCGGCAGCTCCCTGTGCCGACATCCCAAACGTCGCACGCCACGTATCGATGGCTTCGCTCAGCGGCGCATTGTAAGGATTACCAGGGTTGGTGATATCGAAATACGGTCCGGCAGGATCGTCAGCAAATTGCAGGACACCAGTGTATTCGATGACCAGGTTGTCACCCTGAAGAGTGGCGCTGATGGTTGGCTGAACTTCAGCTTTTTCTGTATCGAGCGCGATAGTGATGTCGTCAATCCATTGGTTTTCGTTCAAACCACCTGTACGCCCCCCAAATGCAACACGCGCTCCGTCGATGCCTGGCCAATCAGGAATTGCGACATTGAAGTGCATGACACGTCCACCGTAAATAACATCCATGGTGCCGTCGTTTTCCAGACGAATGATCACATCTACGAATTCGTCACCTGTGCGAATGTAATCAATTGGAACTTTAGTGGAAGCCACAGTTTGCCCTTCGTACTTGATATCGACAGCAGGAGCTTCAGCGTCTCCATTATCGTATATATCAAATGCAACGGTGATTCCAAGACCATTTCCTTCCTCACCGAACACAGCGTCCGGGATGTCGTTTGCGAAGTTGAAACTGAATCCATCTGCGGGCACATCAGTACCACCACCAACGCGGGCTTTAAACCCAACTTCAAAACCGTAAACAGTCTGCCCTGGATCAATCTCTTCGATAAAGAATGCACCCGATTGTGAATTCTCATTAACTGTCAATTTCAATACACCTGTATCATCCACACCCCCAAAGAAATCAACAAATGCTGTCCCCATGACGAATGTTCCAATCGGTTCAAACCCATCGTTGAAATCGAAGGAGTACTCAGGATCACCCAGTTCAATGTCCACAACTGTCAACAAGGCTGCTGCGCTGGTTGCAGTGGAATTTCCACCATCAACAACCACCCGATATTCGGCACCGTTATCGGCTGAATCTGCAGTGAATGTCAGATTGGCCTGAACAGCGCCGTCGATATTTGTAAACTCGGACTCACCTGCAGCTTTACTCTGCCATTGGTAAGAAGCCCGAGCCGGATCATTCACTTCAGTGGTGAAAGAGACTTCACTACCTGAAGTCACGACTTGATCTGCAGGGTCCGCCACAATTGAAATAGGTCCGGTAAACAGTGAGGTTTCAATATCAAGGTTGTCCACCCAGATGTTTTCATTCAAACCGCCGGTGCGAGCATAGATCCCAAAACGACCACCGGAAATAGCGTCAAAGTCTGGTAATTCAACTCCTGAGAAAATGACTGTTCCGTAATAAGCTACGTCGACAGTTCCGTTGTTGTTCAGACGAATCAAAACTTCATCGTAATCGTCAGGGCCACGGAGGAAATCAACAGAAACCATCTGCTGAGCTACAACCTGTCCACGCCAGCGAATATCAATCGACGGACCTTCACCGCCGCCATTGTCGTAAATATCAAACGCGATTGTCAGCCCATTTCCGCCACCGTTTTCGGCTTCTCCAATGGTTCCATCAGGCAGGTTGTTTGCGTAGTTGAAACTCCAACCATCTGCAGGAGGATTGGTGCCCCCACCCATGTAAAGATCGAAACCAACAGTGAATGAATCAACGGCCTGACCATCATTAGCGTCATCAAAAACAATTGACCCGTTCTCATCATTAAAAGCAGAAGTCAGAATGGTAACACCGGTTCCCCCCACTCCACTGAATGCATCCACATAAGCTGTGCCAAAAATCTGAGCATCTGTTGGCACAGCTCCACTGTCGAAATCGTAGGATTGTGTCGGTGAACTCGGGCGAGACAGATCCAGCACAGAAAGAGTCACTTCGGCGCTGGTCGCTGAAGAACTTCCAGCATCCACAACAACCCGGAAAACAGTTCCGTCATCCCCTGCAGCTGCGGCCGGTGTATCGAAGAAAGCATTCACAGCTCCGGCGACATCCGAGAAGTCTGCCTCACCAGGAGCTTTGGCTTGCCATTGATAGGAAGCGCGGGCCGGATCATTCACTTCAACCTGCAATTGTGTAGACCCACCCACCAGAACAGTTGCGTCAGCAGGCTCGGTAATGATTTCAATATCACCAGCAAAAATCGAAGTCGCTAATGTCAGGTCATCAATATAAGTTCCGGCGAATAATCCACCTGAACGAGCGCCGAAGCCAACGCGACCTCCGCCGATAGCAGAAAATTCCGGAAGCGCAACGTCTTCGTGGATCACCACACCATCGTAAGCAACATCCACTGTTCCGTCAGCTTCCAATCGGATGACTACTGGTAACAAACGATTCTGAGGCGCCAGGAAACCAAGTCCGCGTGGTTGGCTGGCAACCACCTGACCTCGCCAGATCACATCAATGGCAGGAGCTTCTCCACCACCGCTGTCATACAAATCAACAGCAACGCTCAATCCATTACCCGCGCCTTCTTCTGCAAGAGGAAATACATCGTCCGGCAGATTGCCAGCAAAGTTGAAACTCCACCCATCAGCTGGGGGTTCAGAAGAATCAAAGTAGCGCACAAAGAAAGTGGCGGTAATCGCATCAACGGCTGCCCCATCATTAAAATCATCCAGAACAAAAGATCCGTTCATGTTACCCAGAGGATCCATCAGCAACAAGGCCCCGGAATCGTTCACCCCACCAAAAGAATCAACAAAGGCGTTACCGTAAACTTGAGCTTCAAATGGTTGTCCAGAATTGAAGTCCAGAGTAACTTGCGGATTCGGCAGGTCCCATTCCACAACCGAAACCGTTCCTTCTGAACTGAAGTAGGTTTGCCCGGACCAGGTATTCACGGCCAGACGATATGCGACTCCATCATCCGCTAATGCCAGTGCAGGTGTTTGGTAGCTGTTGGCGATTTCACCCGCAATGTCATTGAAAGTATCAGAACCAGGAGCTTTGCGCTGCCATTGGTATGATGCGACATCAATATCATCACTCAACACAACGTTGAATGCCACTGAAGATCCAGCCAGAGCTTTCACATCCCCAGGTTGCTCCACAAATCCAATTTCAACACCTCCAAGTGTTGTGGTAATCGAAATGTCATCAATCCACTGATTCTCATTCAGTCCGCCTGTACGCGCTCCAAAACCAAACTGACCTCCAAAGCTGGTGGTGTACAATGGCAGGAACAGATTTTCATAATAGGTGGTTCCATTATAAACCACATCCACACTTCCGTCGGGATCCAGTTTAATGGAGACATCATAAAATTCATCTCCTGTACGAAGATCTCCGATTGGGAGCAGGGTGTTGCCAATCACTTCACCAAACCATTTGACGTCAAGCGCAGGAGCTTCCCCGCCACCGTTGTCATAAATGTCGAATGTGACTGTCAATCCAGTGCCCGCTCCTTCTTCTCCAAACGGACCTGCCGGAAGATCAGGTGCAAAATTAAAACTCCAACCATCTGCCGGAACCGCAGATCCTCCGCCCTGGCGCACTTTAAAGTTCGCTTCAAATCCATTGACTTCCTGAAATGCATCCAGATCATCAATAATGTAAGACGAGGATTGACCGTTTAGATTCCTTGTAAGGATCAATACCCCACTGTCGTCCACTCCTCCACTGGCTGCAATTTCTGCATTTCCATAAAGAGTAGAGCCTGCCGGCGTCTGCCCATCATTGAAGTCCGCCTCGAATGTACCAGCGCCAGCGCCAATACCTGTAACCAGAACGCCTCCCAGCGCAAAGCCAAGATAACGCCTCGTTGATTTGGGTAATTTTCGTTGTTTTGTTTTCATGATTTCTGATTCCTTTAGAATCTGAAATTCCAAAGTCCCCGATTCGTAGAGGTGGTGATCCGCTTGGGTTCAGCAAATGCCCGGATTCAACCCCTCTCAAGGACTGAGATTCTTATAAAAGGATGCGTTTATTTTTCGGAAATGGCGCTGAAAAGTAAAGGTTATTCAGATCCTGGAATTCGAATTCTGAAGAAATAAGGCGTCCCTCCGGGTGAAGAGCTAACTTCCTGATCCACAACCTGATATTCCTCAGGACCATTCAGTTCCGGATCTGCATCAACCCTTTCAAAAACACTCCACTCCTGCAGGTCGGGATTGGACAGTTCAGCGCCCTTCAAAATCTCGTAGTCCTTTCCAGGCAGTCGCGTGAAATGAAAGCGGAACGCATCACTGGTTGCAGGTGAAGCCAACTGAATCGATAACAGACTCAGCGGATCCCACGGATGTGTCCCAGCCAGATACTCTTCTGCATTAGATGCTCCGTCCTGATCCGGATCTGCTTCCGGCCCACTCACGTTCGGATCCTGCAGTTCAAGTGGTGAAAAGAATGATTCCGCCCAAAGCGCATATTCCATTTCTCCTGCCTGAAATTCAATTTCCTGTGAAACAATTGCTGATCCGTCGGACACTGTAATACGCATCCTGTACGTTCCGGGTTCTGATACAGTGGTCCAGGTGACCGGCAGATTTGGCGATTCTACCTCCACGTTTCCCGGACCGCTCAGTTTGGTCCATTGCAACGCTACTTTCCCAGCAGCTCCAGGAGCCCCGTCATCAATAATTTCAGCTTCGAGGAGGAAAGGAGTCCGAACCGGAACTGGAACTTCAAAATCATCAATACTCACGAACGGAGCCTGATTGCGTTCCGCAAAATCTCCCTCCAGTCTCAAGTCAAAGCTGATGTCCGAACTGGACCGGTTAAATTGGTGAATCTCAACAGCCAGCTGATTGGATCCTGATTGTAACAAGTCAGCAGGTACCACAAAGGATTCAAAAACAGTTTCATCCACTCCAGCCACACTAGTCAGCGCGAAGGTATTAAAATCGATCTCTCCCTCAGGCATATTAGACCGAATCGCCTCAACTCCGTTCAGGTAAACAACAGCGCCGTCGTCTCTCAACAAATGCAATCGTAACTGATCAATCGCATCCGGATCCAACACTTCAAATGATTTTCTAAAATAGGTGGTAATGAATTTGCTGGAGGACACCGGACCAAACCCCACTTCGGTCACTTCATCCCCATCGCCATAGCCCAGTTCGGCAACACCGAGATTCCATCCTGAATCATCGAAATCAATGTCTGTCCAGGCATTGCCTAGGTCCGTAGCGCCGGTATCCAGAAAATTCCAGGCATCCCCAGATGGAACCAATTCTCGCGTCAGCGGCAGGACTTCAGCTACCACCGTTCTTTGTGATTGAAAACTCAAACTGCCGTCAAATGCTGTCAGGTTGAGATCGAATTCTCCAGGTCCCATGATCCAGGCAACTGCTTCCTGACCAAACTGGCTTTCCCAGATCCAGCGATCAGCCAACGAACTTTCACTCAGCTCCCATTCGACAGTCACTCTGCCCGGGTCTTCCGGACGGCCATCATCGGTGACGTTTGCTCTGAGAACCACCCGTTGTGGAAAGACTCCCGAAGTCAGTTCCAGGGTTGGGGCAGGTTCAATCCACGGCGCCCGATTCGAATCGGCGTCAACACCGGGAGTGGGTGAGACACTGGAAAACCAATGATTGGGATCGCCAGCAAAGCGGGTCAAATTGCGACGCTCCAGGTATCTTGTCCCCTCGCTGGCATTCGGAGGCCAGTAGGGAAACTCATCGAGATCCAATCGGTCTACTTCAACAACACGTTCAAGGTTATCGGTCTCCGTTGGCCAAGGGGCGGCGATCATAAACTCGGTCCCCCAGTTCACCGAATTCGCCCGGTTCATAAAGACATTATCGATAATAATCGAAGGATCCACTCCTGAGTAAGCGGCTCGGAACATAGCCGACGAGACAGGCGTCAAAATCAATAAACCATTGGAGGGCAGGGTTGTATTGATTGGAAAATCCCACCGAACTCCGTCCAGCCAGAATGTCCAGCCTGACGCATCCAATGTATCTCCTCGAAGTATCACAGGTTCTGCCGAGATATTCTTGATCTCAACATAAGCAGGCTCATTCACCCCGCCTCCGCGATTAAATACCACTTCAGAAAAAACAACCGGTCCAGCTTCAGGCGCAGCGTTCTTCTCAGCCGGTGAAGGTCTCTCCAGAAGGAAATCAAAAACCAGTCCAGCGCCAGTCTCAAAAGTACCCCAGGAACTGCCTTCAGGTGTCGCTCGAAACTTCATGGCATAATTGTACCCGGTCAAATCACCTGCGGAGTTTGCTGAAAAAAGATACACAGTCTCACCACCCGAACTAAGACCAAATGAATCATCAAATACAGACTCACCAATCCATAAATAAGACTCACTACCTATGACAGTCCCCATGGGCAATACAGCTTGTTGTGGATCATTCTCATCATCGCTCAAGTACCATCCGGAGATGTCGACTTCAAAGGCATTGGGATTATACAACTCAATCCCTTCACTTTGAAAAGGTCCAGGGTTTGGAAAAACTTCAGTAATCCAGACAGGCGCAGCGTTTGGTGTTGGATCTCTCCGTCCGGGAGATCCACCTGATTCCGCGCTGGCTCGCCAGAATTCAGGACGAGTCGGATCTCCCTCGCCCCAATCTTGGGCAGGCACAAGTGAAAAGCCTTCTCCATCGGCAACCAGCGGCCATGGGTTGACATCGTCATATCGAATCATTTGAATCGGTTCACCCAAAGGACCGATCAATCTCAACGACTCGCCCGCATTGTCCAGTCGTTGATCAAATGTTCCCAGAATCTTCACCTCACTTGAATATCGTTCCCGAAAGGCCACTGCATTACTGACCACAACACCAAACTCTCCAGGTTCCAACATCCCCGCCTCTATCGTCAGATCAATTCCATCTCGTATCTGAACCCCGGCCAAATCCAACGTTGTCTCGCCAATATTCTCCAGTTCAACAAACTCGAAATCTCCAGAGCTATACGAACTATCCGGATCTACCGGATCCTGAGGATGATAGTGGATTTCAGAAATACGCATTTCCGGCAAGGATGTGTAATACACACGTCTTAACGGCGCGCTCCATCTGTCTCCAATTCTGACACGCGCAAAAACCTGTGTTGTTGCATTAAGTGGAATTGGATCCTGATATGTTAGCGCTCCTCTGACTGGCGCTCCTCCAGGCGCTCGAGGATCTGTTCCATCCAAGGTAAAATAGATACGGCCCAAAACTTCATCCGTTTCGAGATTGACGAATGTGCCCGGTTCGATTTGGCCTTCAGGCAAATCAGCGATCGGACGAGCGACAAACTGAGAATCCATCCATGCCCAGCGCCCCTCGATCCATTCCTTCATGAAGCCAATTTCGGCCATGTAATTCCGTCCAATAAACCAGTTCGGCCAGACATAAGTTCCCAGGACTCGCCATTTGGAAAAGTTACGATTCTGAGCCTCATCCAGTTCTTCAACCAATTCATCAATGCGCTGATGCGCCTTCTCCGTGTTGTAAACCGTTTCTCGAAGCTCGGCCCAGCGATCGACGTACTGCTGTTCAAAATCCGGATCTTCAAACAACCTTTCAAACCATGGATACTGCTGACTGTTGACTTGCGGATAATACCATCCATTCGTCCGCCAACCCTCCAGATAATTGGCGTTTCCAAGTGAAAGGTTGTAGTCCCATGCCGGTCCCATCTTCAGCTTTCCATTCCGGTCCTTGTGATAAAAACTACTCAACCGGTACCCATCAATATTCTTGCAGGCTTCAACCAGGATATGCTGGTCAATGAAAGACAACGGATCAATAAAAGCAGCGTATCCGTTTTCTTGATGACGAAAGTTCGCGCCATACAATGCGGTTTCGAACTGCGTCAAATAGCTCCTGAGATAAAAAGACTGTTCGTCAGGAATCTCCCTTTCTTTCGGCTCAACGTAAGCCATTGTGCCAGCTCTTCTTAAATTGAACCCACGATCACCAGGATCCAGTCGATCTTTCTTAAAAATATAACCACCGGTTACATCTTCACCACTGAGTTCATCAGGTTCCAGCGGATCAATATCTACCCGGTTACGATCCCGTTTGATTTTTTCAGTCACCACATAAACGCCCATATAATCCCTGGACGCCATCTCCCCCGTTCCATGTTTGACATACAATTCGACAAATCGTGTATTGGGCGCATAACGTCCCATCTCTCGAGAAAGCTCATAAGCCAGCGCATTTCTCATCAGTGTTTTATCGGTGTATGGCGCATAGAAAACCCAATCTGCTTCATCAGGTAAACCCAACCATTCGATTGACTCATCTTCATCATTCTCATCACGAGTCTCCACCCCCATGGAGTTTTTTGGAAATCCAAGCGAACTTGATCCGCGTAACTCAGCTCCAGTTCTGGTTTGAAAATCAGGAGTCGCATTCAAAGTCGCTCTGCCGGTAATCGGATTAACATCAAAGAAATTCAGGTAAGCCGGACGTTTCACATCAGCCACAATCGAATCTTGAAACGAATGCAAAACCAGGATTGGCAAATTGGAACTGAACGACATCAAGTCAGACGCCACCCGTAAATAGGATCCTCCTGTGACCGGACCTTCCTCACCATCAGGAGAATAATAACGCGCGCGTATCCAGGCGCTCTGAGCCAGACGCACTGGTCCTATATATGTGGTGGAATTCCTGTTTGGGATTGCGCCATTGGTTGTGTACCGAATTGTCCCTACTTCCTCCGGGTCAGCGATCCCCTCCACTTCCATGGACAAATTGAAAGGAGTGGAAAACAAACCAGGATCAGCGCTGAACTTCACCTCTTGCCCGAATGCAACCTGCCCGGTCCATGCCCCAAGTACCCACATGATCAACCCTGCCCATCTGAAAAGAAAGGCTCCCTTTGTTTTGTCCAGATTATGAAATTTACTCATTTCGGAAAACCCGCAATACGTTTGATTTAAGTCAAATTGGATCTCTCAAATGTAACCGGAAAAAGTGAGGAGAAAGAACAAAAATCAAAAATATGCGCAAATCTGCGAAATCTGCGGTTCAAAATTTGCTAGATTATCAACTGAATCATAGATCAAAAATAATCCTGGTTGATCTCTTGCCAATTTTGTCATTCCGGTATTGGATGACCGCATGTCCGCTTCGATGGATGATACTATCGCCGCATTAGCTACACCTTTGGGTGAGGGAGGAATCGCTGTGGTCCGCGTTTCCGGATCAAAGGCGCTCGCAATCGTAGACCAAATATTCCACCCAAAAGGAAGCCGCAATCTCCAACCATCGCAAGCCGAAACCCACACCGTCCATTATGGTCACATCATCTGGGAAAACCAGGTCATTGACGAAGTCCTGGTCACTGTCTTTCGGTCTCCACGCACCTTCACTCGAGAAGACACCGTTGAAATCTCCTGTCACGGAGGAGCGCTCACCTCCAAATTAACGTTGGAAACCACACTGAATGCCGGAGCGCGACTGGCACAGCCCGGAGAGTTCACCCAACGCGCTTTTCTGAACGGACGACTCGACCTCACTCAAGCGGAAGCAGTAGCGGACATCATCCATGCCCGGACCGAACTCTCACTCAAAGCAGCCAATGAACAACTCGCCGGCAAGCTCTCGCAGAAAATTGAAGCCTTGAGAGAAGATCTCATGCTCGTGCTGGCGCATGTCGAAGCCCATATCGATTTCCCGGACGAAGACATCGCACCGGACACCCACGACCAATTGCTGAGTAAACTACGCAGTGGAAACCAATTTGTAGAAGAACTACTCAGAACTGCACGCGAAGGAAAAATTCTGAGGAATGGAGTTCGCTGCGCCATCATTGGGCGTCCGAACGCCGGTAAGTCCAGCCTGCTCAACCAGTTACTCGGACACGACCGCGCCATCGTCTCCGAAACGGAAGGCACCACACGCGACACCATTGAAGAAACCGCCAGCATTCGAGGCATTCCGATCATCTTTGTCGATACCGCGGGCATCCGGGAGTCCAAAGATGAAATCGAAGCCGAAGGGATCCGACGCAGCCGCAAAGCTGTGGAACAATCGGAAATTGTCCTGCACATCCTGGACGCCTCCACTGTCATTCACGACATGGACCAGGCCTTTCTCGAAGAATTCCGTTCAAAGAAGCGTTTACTCATCTTGAACAAAGTCGACCTGCCTCAGAAGATTTCCAAAGAGGAAATGGAGGTTCACGACACCGTCATTCCAGTCAGCGCCCGCACCGGACAAGGCATTGACGCATTAAAAGACGCCCTCAGCGCCATCATCTGGGAAGGGCAGGTTCAATCAGAGAACCTGGAAATCGCTATCAGCGCCCGTCACCAGACAGCATTGAACCGAGCCAAAGAAGGCCTGGCGCGCTCCGAAGCAGCGCTGAGCGCCGAAGAAAGTCTGGAGCTAATCGCCATGGACCTGCGAATCGCAGTCGAAGCCATAGGAGAGATCGTCGGCAAAACATCCACCGAAGACCTCCTCGACAAAATCTTCAGCCAATTCTGCATCGGGAAATAAAAAATGAAGTTTGACACCCAAATTTCACCAATTTTCTAAAAACACTCTGCCATCAATTACGTTCCTCATCATTGTCTTTTTTAATGAGGCAAAAAGAAAAATGCTCGAAGCAACCCTCCTGTCTTGATTGAGTATGCCTAAATGGTAATTTATTCCTCAACAAATGAACGAGCGAATCTCCATCAATCCATTGGTTTGCCACGGAAAGCCTGTTATTAAGGGAACAAGAGTTCTTGTCTCGAATTTGCTTGGCGCTCTCGCAGGCGGGGATTCATTTGAAAACATTCTCGAAGATTATCCTAGTGTCACTCGAGAGGATATCGATGCAGCGCTAGGGTTTGCCAGCGAGCTTAGCGATTTTCAGGAAGCGGTTTACGAGGCAATTGGATGAAGTTCCTGCTGGATGAGAATTTTCCAAAGTCGGCGGTTGAATTAATTAATAAGCGCGGACACGAATCCTACGATCCACGCGGCACAGAACTCAAAGGATGCAACGATATTGTGCTGGTTGAGGAGGCTCGTCGCAGAGGAGCTATCATCCTTACAACAGATCGCGATTTTTTTCACACATTGAGACATCAGTTTCCAGACCACTCTGGATTGATAGTGATCGCGCTCAAGAAACCAAACCGGACAGCCATTCTAAAGAAGTTTGAGTGGCTTCTTGACAATGTGGATGCAGAGAATTTTGCGGGAAGAGCTTTTCATCTTCGGGACAAGAGTTGGGTTGCAGCGCCTCCTCTTCCTGAAACTCCATGAGTTAATCGTTATCAATCCAACAAGCATATACCCGTATAATTATGCCGCGTAAGAGATTTTGTTATGAAAAACAAAAATGAAGTTTGACACCCAGCAATACATCACCCGTTCCCATGAAAGCCGTCATCACCAGCGACCTCCATCTCTTCTCGCAGCGCACGCTGGCGGGAGATTTCCTAGCGGAATTTCAGCGACGCTGCCGGACGGCAGACACGATCGTCCTGGTGGGCGACATCTTTGACTTCCGCTGGTCGGTGCATGGTTCTATCGCCGAATCTCTCCCCCATGCCTCAGCCTGGCTGGCGGAGTTGTGCACGGCCAATCACGACGCAGCGGTGTACTACATCGTCGGCAATCACGATTGCGCCCCGGAATTCACCACAAGCCTGGATCAACTGGCGGACCGGCGTCCTGGTTTCCACTGGAAAGCTGACTGGTTGCGCCTCGGCTCGACGGCGTTCCTGCACGGCGATATCGCCCACCCGGGTTTGAGAACGGACGGGCTGTTGGATTATCGGCGGCAGTTCACCCATCATCGCCCACGGGGTACTTGGATGAACCGACTTTACACGTTCGCGGTGGCGGCGCGCGCGCATGTGATCGGAGCCAATATCCTGTATCGCACCAACCCCGTGTTGCGGCGGATCGAGCGCTACCTGACCGCAAACGATCCGTCTGCCGCGTCGATTCGCGAGGTTTACTTCGGGCACACCCATCGACGTCTGCGCGGTTTCGAATACGGCGGACGCATCTACCACAACGGCGGAGCGCCGATGCCCGGGATGGAATTCGAGATTCTGGAGGCCGAAATCGATGAATGAATCGCGAAAGGATTTCGATTCCCCGGCACGCGACGACGAGCGCAAGGGCGACTGCTACTCGGCCGGCGAACGCGGCTGGATGTTGCGCACGCAGCAATGGCGCGGCCTGGTTCTCGGACCGTTCTTGCGGGGCATGACACGCGTGGGTATGACGCCGGATCACCTCACACTGTTGTCTCTGATCGCCGGTCTGTCGTTTTGTCCCGTGTTCTTCATTTCTCCGGTGTGGGCGCTTGGGCTGCTGGTCTTGCACGTTCTGCTCGACGGCATCGACGGTCCGCTGGCCCGGCATCAGGATACCGCTTCTCGACGCGGCTCCTTCACCGACACCATGTCCGATCAACTCGTGGTCACCGCCTCCACCATCACCCTGATGCAGGCGCGATTGGTCGGTGAAATCTGTGG
>JAUIHU010000049.1 GCA_030432175.1 Verrucomicrobiia bacterium
ACACTTTGACTGAGCGGGACATTTTGATTCGTTCTTTTGGACCACATCCCATCACACAACCTCTGATGCAGGCTCGCAAACAGGTTCATTTGGTATTGCCAAGATCTGTCGAGGAGATTGAAGGTTTGGGTGGCGCCAATCCTCCGGAAGTGCAGCCATTATTGTTGACCACAGAGAACGGGGAAGAGGTGACGGAGATTCGGGAAGGCGCTTTTTTTCATGATCCATATAGTGACCGGCGTGGCGAAATCCCTATTGGAGTAGCTGTACGCAAGGGTTTGAAAGGGATTCTTTCTGAGGCGGATGAAACCCGAATCGTAGTCATTGGAGACTCCATGTTTTTAAGTAACCAAATGATTCCCTCCGGTTCAAACCGTGAATTTGCTTCCATGGCAATCAACTGGTTGCTCGATCGTTCTCGGTTGTTGGGAGATATTGGACCTCAACCAGTGAAGGAGTATCGCATCGATATGACACAATCTGAAATTAGCCGGCTGAGTTGGGTATTACTGGCGGGAGCTCCGGGATTTTTAATTGCCATTGGTTGTGGCGTCTGGTTCAGACGTCGATATTGAGAACGAATTAAACAGAGTTCATGAATCCGAAAAGCACCAAGATTTTAATGATCATCGCGGCGGCATTGTTTCTGTTCATTCTCCTTTTTGAACGACGCATGCCGGACACTCTAACTTCATTGCGAGAAGCGGCTCGGATCCTGCCCGGGTTTGATCCTGGAAATATTGTTCAATTTGAAATCCGGGGTTTGAGCGAGATCCCGAAATTAACATTGCGCCGCGAGAAACCTGGCGCTGCCTGGTTTATTATACGGCCTGAGAAATATCCCGCATCCGAGTATGCCGTTGGCAATTTTGTAATGTCCTTGGCTGCTTTGCCAAAGCTGTCGAATGTGGCTGAAAAGTCGGAAGATGGCGTTTATGGGTTAGAGAAAGCTCCTATTGAAATTCATCTTGAAGATGATGGTGGGCAGGAGTGGAATTTAAAAATCGGCGCGGCTACCGCTGCTGGGAACGGAGTGTATTTAAAAGTGACTGACGTGCCGGATATTTATGTCACCGATGGAACTCTTCTCTCCAGGTTTCCCGAGCAAGTGAATGAGTGGAAGAGGAGAATAGTTTTTCCTGCGGAATCTGAAGGTTTTGATTCCGTCAAAGTTAATCATGGCGAACTGACATACGAGTTGACCCGTGATCCGGGAGGGCAATGGAAACTCACTAAGCCGATTGAAACAAGAACCAGTCAAGCGTTGGCGGTTGCTTTGGAACAAACTATCAGGGAATTGCGGGTTCAGAAGTTTGTCGAAACATCTGAATCAGGAAGTTTTCAGGAATATGGATTGGAAGATCCGGAAGGTGTTCTGACCTTGAAACGAGGTGGTATCGAGCTAGCGAGCTTACTCTTAGGCGACTTGATGGAAGACGTTTCCGCAGATAATTCAAACATTGCGCCAAATAATGATCCTAATTCACTAGATAAAGCATTGGCTCAGAGTCGCTATGCGAAACTTGGAAATCAAAAAGACGTTTTTCTGATTCCAGAGATACTGCCAAAACAGGTTTTAGTTTCTGCGCTTAGATATAGAGATCCATTTGTGGTCAATCTGCAACCTGGGGAAGTCAATCGTCTGGAAGTGCGCGGATCTGAGTTCTTCGTTATTGAGCAAAAGAAAGATTCCACCAACTGGGTTTATCAGGCGCGTCCTGACTTTCCGATAGACAATGAGTTAGTGACAAAGACTCTGGCCACATTGAGCGCTATGCGAGTTTCGAAATTCCATGATCTGCCGAATGATTTGAAGCCGTTTGGTCTGGCTCCACCCTGGCGACAGTTTGTGCTGAAAAACACTGGAGATTTGGTAAACTCCAGCGCTGATACAGGCGCTACAAATGAAGTAGTCATTGCCCAGTTGAATTTTGGATTTAATGATTTGCAGGAAGCATTTGTGAAACGCGCCGATGAGTCCTCTGTATATCAGGTTTCTCCAACGGTTCTGTTTCAACTGCCGCGAGGTCCATTTCAGTTGCGTGACAGAGATTTATGGGATTTCGATTCAGCCACAGTTCAGACTGTTGTTATCAGTTCAAGAGATCAGTCACGCACTCTTCAGAGAAATGAACAGGGACAATGGGGACTTGCTCCCGGTAGTTCTGGAGTCATCAATCCGTTTGCAGTGGATGAAGCGTTGTTTAAAATCTCACAGGCAGAGGCTCTCAACTGGACAGACCAGGGGATTGATAAACTTCAAAGTTACCAATTGGAAGAAGGAGCTTTTACAATAAAATGGAAGACCGGAAAAGGCGCCCAGGCTGTAGAACGGCAGTTGCGATTCGGAGCCATTTCCCCCACCACTCAGAATCCTTTTGCTGCAACCCTGCTCGATAATAAATGGACAATATTTGAGTTTTCCGGAGAAGTTTACGGGGAGTTGCTTTATGCTTTTGGAAATCTTTTGCAGACTCCCTGATGGGGATTTGCAAATGCCAACCTGACTAACGTCGACTTGTGCCCGATTCACCCAATGAATCGAATCCTGTCGCCCCCAGCCCCAAGCGGTCCGGGCGACTTCAAAAATATCGTTCCCATTCAGCTCCAAGACGAGCCTGGAGAGGGGTGAGATGGGCTTTTTTGTCCCTGATTCTAACAGTGGCTGGAGCCGCCCTCTACCTGAATCAAGTCGGACTACCCAAGCGTTTTCAAAATATCCTGATTCTTGAACTTCGTGCCCGTGGGATTGAGGCAAATGTGGATCGAATTTTACTGACAGGCTTTCTATCAGCTCGCGCAGAAGGCTTTCGTATGAATCGCCCGGATCCATACAAACCAATGTCTGTCGAAGTGGACCAACTGGATATTCTGCTAACTCAATTAACTCCGCCATCGGACGGGTTTTGGATCAGTAAGCTGGAGTTGGATGATGGTTATCTGAAAGTAAATTTTCAAAACCCTGAACGTCCGGAGTACCGCCAATCGTCTATTGCTGAACTGGAGTTGAATCAGGTACAGATTGAATTGAGTTTTCTGGATCAGGATCGCTTGCGGTTGGATCACTTCCAGGCTGACTTTTTAGGAGCGCCGATAGAATTAACGGGCTGGATTGCAAACGCATCTTCATTGAGGTCCTGGAAACGGCCTCCAAGTCGTAATCGTCCCTTATCCATTCAAGCATTGCAATGGATTAAAGAAATCAAGGAGCTGAGTTTTCTCTCTCAAAGTCCGTTGCGTGGATATTTCAAGTTGGATGCGGAGAACCCGATAAAATCGATGGCTCGACTGGAGTGGAGTTGTGATGGGGTGCGCTCCCGATTTGGATATCTGGAGCGAGGGACAATGGATCTGCGTATATTTCCGGGAGCGGAGCCAGATCCAGGAGGCGCTGAATCAAGCATTGAAGTGGATTTCAAGTTGGGTTTGTCGGGCGTAGATGCTGGGGAATACGGGACATTGGGGAGGTTTAGTTGGACATTGAACGGGAAAGTGGATGAATCCTTGGCTCCACGGAAAAGCGAGCCAAAAGCAGCAGATAATGAGAAGGGCTTCGACGGTGTGGTGGTTGATGAAAGCATGCCGGTCATAGATCCAAAAGCCGAGAGAATCAAGATCGTTGTCGAAAGAACACTTGAAATACTGGAGTCGATAGAATGGGAAGGGCAGATAGCGTTGCAGGATTTGGGCACAAGGTGGTTGGAAATTGGGGAAGCCAGGATGGAACTGGACTGGACGAGTCCTGTGTTGAGTATTCGTCCATTAACTGGATCGCTTTATGAAGGACAGGTCACTGCTGACCTTCAACTGGACACCAGAACACGACAGATGACCGGGTCAGCCAATGTAGATTTTGATGGGCGGAAGCTGGCTCCATTACTTACCCCACAAGGGCGAAAATGGTTTTCACAATTTGAATGGGACACACCTCCCAAAGTACGTGGAGAAGTTGGACTGACACTTCCAGAACTGGATGGGACGAAACCGGACTGGAAAGAAGAAGTCAGACCAACGATTACCATCGCTGGGGAATTTGAAGCTGGGTTTGCCAGGTTTCGTGGAGCGCCGGTTTTATCTGGAGAAGGCAGTTTCTCGCTGACAAATTCTGTCTGGCGATTGCCGGATTTGGTAGCGCATCGACCGGAAGGAGATTTCACCATGAACCTGATCAGCAGCATGGATGAGCATGCATTTGAATGGACCATGCGGTCTGAAGTTTATCCAAATGCGATGCTGCCTTTGCTGGATCAACCTGAGTGGGATGAAGCCCGTGAGGCTTTGATGGATCTGGATTTCAATCCAGGAGGAGCGCCACCTGTGATTGAAGGTCGAGTCGCAGGACTTTGGAGAGAACCAGAGAAGCTGGAACTCGATTTGAAGGTACAGGCGGGACGGATGCGATTCCGGGGTCTGGAATCAGCGCGACTCAGCATGAATGTTTCGTTAGCGAACCAGATCATCCAGTTATCAGACCTGGAATGGGAGAGTCCCGACTTTTTACAATGGGCTCAAGTTCCGAAAATGACATTGAGCATACCGGATAAATCGATCCAATTCCATCAAGCTCAAGGAACGATCTATCCCAAACCATTGCTTGCAGCTATCGGACCAGAACCCGAGCAGTTTATCGAACCCTTTCTAGTATTTCGTCCGGTGCAATTTGATGTTGAAGGTCTTCTGAAATGGAAAGAGCTTGAGCAAACTGATTTAAAGTTTGATTTGAAAATCCCAACAGAAAGAGCGAATCCGTGGCGAACGCATGTGAATTCTTCAGAACGGATGTATTTGAATCGAGAGTTCCCCGACGCCAGACGCATCCGTTTTCATTGGTGGGCGCTAAACGCAACTGAAATCGGAGGGCGCGCACATTGGGATGGATCTCGCGTCTTACTCAATGATTGGGAGGGTTTGGCATACAGTGGCAGTTTTTCAGGCGATGGGGAGTTTGTCCGGCGGCAGGATCTTAACGATACTGAGTTCAGTGGAAAAATTGATATTAGCCAGATGGAGTTGGGGCAGTTGATGGAGGATTTGATTGGCAAAAAGAAGTCATTTGCTGGTGAACTGAATGGACGACTTCAATTCGAGGCAGGAAAAACATCCGACAACCAGACATGGAAAGGAAATGGTTGGACGGAATTAAAAAATGGACTGATATGGGACATTCCGGTTTTTGGGTTCGTATCTCAGCTGCTGAACAGCATTTCACCCGGGATCGGCAATTCCAGAGCCACTGAAGCCAGAGCGGATTTCGAATTCAGTGATGGCGCAGTTCAGACGGAAAACCTGAAGATTCAGGCGCGAGGGTTTGCTTTGGATTATCGTGGGAAAGCCTGGTATGACGGAAGGATTGATGCGCGAGCGCAGGCAGCTTTGTTGAATGATGTGCCAGTGGGTGGGGATTTACTCAGCTTTGCGCTTTCGCCGATGACCAAACTGTTTGAATACCACATATCCGGCACGCTTAATCAGCCGGTTGCCAATCCCATCTACGTGCCGAAGTGGATCCTTGCCCCGCTGACACCGATCCAGTCGGTAAAAGGGTTCATGAACTGGATTAACCCTTGGGATACACCAAGTCGCAACAAAAAGCCAGTCACTCCACTGGATACGGATTCCGGAATCACACCTGTGGCGCCGGAATAATCGGGAGCGATCACACCAGTGGGTTTATGGACGCCCAAAGAAAGTCTCCTCGAAAGACCCTTTTTCTGTTGCTACGGACATACCGGGTTTGATCTGGTGATCATCGAACCATCCTTGGCGAACTTCCAGAACATATTGAACGCGAGAACTTTCAGAAAACACTGGATCCTCATCGAACGGGTGCAGGTCGTGTATTTCTTCAATCTTTCCTTCCGGGCTGATGTACGCGCAGGAGAGAGGGATGGAAGTATTTTTCATGTAAAATCCCAATTGCTGAGGGGTATTAAACACAAAAAGCATTGCCTCCATTTCATCCATGGACTCCCGGAACATCATCCCGGTTTGTCGTTGCCTGGGAGTTTTGGCGATTTCGGTGACTAACTCTTCCGGACCGACCCAGACTTTCATTGTAGATAGTTTTGGGTTGGGTTCAGTGGGTGTCCAAATTACGCTGGATTGGGCCTCTGCTGGTGAGTTTTGCTTCTTTGATGTTCCCGAATCTTTCTGGCAGGCGCTAACTGCCGTCAGTAAAGAAAGGCAAAGAATCAGAATGGAACCAACTCGAAAACGTTCTGTCTGCATGGGATCAATATCTTTGGAAATCTTGTAAATAGTTCATCATACCGCACCAATCTGACGCTTTGCATCTCAGCTACAAACAAGAAAACGTCCTACCGGCTTGCTGAAGTTGAATGATTGTCATTTTTTCATAGAGCAGGCAATGTTCAAACTATCTACTTTGAACCTTTTGATGATAATAATGTCCATGTTTGCGAATGTCGTTTCCGCATTTAACATTTTATAAGAGTCTCAAGTACGGGGTCTGCTTGCTATTGGCGGTGGCTCTGGTGTTGACTCTGAATGCTTGTCGACAGGCTTATTCAATTGATTCATCCAAATTTCCAAAAGTTGGGAAACCTATAGGTTATCAGCGGTTTCTGGACAAGGATGGTGAGGTCGTGGACCTGCGAGATTTCCACGGCAAATCCAACGTCGTTCTTGTGTTCATGCGAGGGTTTGCAGGGTATATTTGTCCGTATTGTACGCAGCAAACTGCTGAGATTCTGCGTGCAGGAAGCGCATGGAAAGAGAAAAACGCGCAAGTATTCATTGTGTACCCAGGGCCGGCCGAAGCTATTTCTGATTTTCTGGATTCGGTCAAAGACTGGGCTCTGGATCATCCGGTCAGCCCTCCACAACCAGCTCTCGACTCTGTCGACGATTTATTTCAGGATGTACAGGCTCTGTTGGATGTCGATTTAAAAGCCACTGAAGCATTGGGAATTCGAGCTGATTTAGCTGTGCCGTCGTCCTTTGTACTCGATACCGAAGGGAAAGTGCGTTTTACCTACGCCGGAAAAGGCGCGACCGATCGGCCTGATGTTCAGGCGATCCTTAATGCGCTGGATGCTATGGGATCCAAAGATCTGGATTAAATCCTGCTGTATTTTTAGACGAAAGTGAATAAATTGTATTGGGCTTGCGGAAACGCGGAACGCTCAGGGTTTCCCTCATATTCTATGGAACAGATTGCATGAAACCCGTGAAACTGATGAAGAAGTACGATATTTACATCATTATCAAATTAGATTTACCCCACATTTCCAACAGGCGGGCAATATCAATGGCCTGTGCTCCAAGTCATTCTCATGCCTGATTCAACCCTTGTGAAAACCGTAGTTTATTCCAACACAGATACACCTCTGGCGACAGGTCCGAACACAGAATCGGAAGCTTCCGGGATGTCCGTATCTTTGCAGGATCTGAAGAAGATTGCTCCCACTGGATATGAAATCACCGAACGACTCGGACAGGGCGGCATGGGGGTGGTCTTTTTAGCGCGTCAAAAGCGGCTGAAACGCAATGTCGCGCTAAAAATGTTGCTGCCCGAGGTGGCATCAGACTGGGATTTCATGAAGCGGCTGGAGAAAGAAGCTGTCACACTGGCCCGCTTGAATCATCCCAATATCGTTGGGTGTCACGATATTCTCCATGACGGTGGCAAAACTTTCCTTGTGATGGAATATGTGGAAGGTCGAATGAGTTTATCCGACCTGATGAAACATCATGGCCGTCTGGAGGAAAGATACGCCTTGCGCATCATTCTCGATGCGGTGCGAGGACTGGCTTATGCGAATCGAAAAAACGTTATTCACCGTGATATCAAGCCTGACAATTTATTGATTTATCAGGAAGAAGTCGAATCTGAGTCCGGCGATTCCAACGTCAGATTTAATTTGCATCGCTTGTTTGATCGCAGAAACGGGCGTGTGATGCTCGTGGACTTTGGTCTGGCGCAGGAAAACCAGAAAAGGGATCAGCAAAATGGGTCCAGGAAAGCAGGCATGGACCAGGATGGTTTTGCGCTGGATCATGACAAGATCCTGGGGAGTCCAGCTTACATGGCTCCAGAGCAAGCGCGAGGAGAAGCCCTGGATTTTCGCGCTGATATCTTCGCTTTGGGGATCACCCTTCAGCAAATGCTGACAGGAAGAAACCCATTTGAGGCAGTTACGCCACAAGAAGCATTGGATCAGAAATTGAATGCTGGAATTTCCCCCGAATTTCAACCTCGGGATTCGGAAGGCGCCTCGTATTTTTCATGTGATGTCGAAGAAATTTTAACCCGGATGACGGCATGGGATCCGGAAGAAAGGTATGTTTCGTATGAAAAACTGATTCATGACTTGGAAAAAGCCCTGAAGAATCTTGGCAACCCTCTCATGCGTGGGAAGTTCTGCATGAAAACCTGGATTCGGGAGACCCCTTATTATCCGGCGCGGATGATGTTTTTTGCTACGGCATTGACTGCGCTGGTGGGAGGAGCTTTGGTTGCTGCATTACTGATATTTTCTGGGAAAACGGCTCAATTTCTGGACGAATCTCTTCAATACTGGGAGGGAGACCAGGTGGAATCATGGAAAGTTGCCACATTGGAAGAAGAAGCAGGAGGAGAAACTGTCCTGATTGCCGGAGCTGATTCGGGTTCGATTCGAACCATGAAATCGCTTACTGCGGATGAGACCGTAGAAATGGAAATGCGTCTTCCTGGGCCTGGCCGTATTTCTCTTCGACTTGAAGACGAAGATGATACACTTCGAGACGTTTCTGAAATTTTCAGAGCTGAATGGATCCGTTCCAGTTTGGGATCAACACTTCGGATGTGGAGCCAGGGAGAAGAGTTGGTTTTACCAAAAGCAGGAATGGACCGGTGGGATCCATGGGATTGGTTAAAGCTGCGGATACAAATTCAAAATCAGCGTTTGATTGTTTACATCGATGATGAACTGACTGCTCAGGCGAAATATCCGTTGCCAGCGGGTAGCTACCGACTGGCGCTCGAAGCTCCGGAAGGTCAGATGGCGCAATTTAACAAAATTAGAACGCACACGCTTTGATAATCTGCAAAGTTCATCTATTTTGACCGCGACATATTGCATGATTTTTCAATCTTATGAAGTTGGACGTCGTTGAGTTTGACCTGTGCCTTCAACATGAGTGGAACATTGCTTCCACATTAAATCGGTCCGGAAAGGCTGATGAACCCTCAAAAACTGTATTTGTACGGTTGACTGATGAGGATGGAGTCGTCGGATATGGTGAATGTCCTACATCCCGAAGATACGGATGGACGGCCGATGTGATACGCAGCTTTCTGCGAAGTATTGATCCGGAGCGTCTGGCTTTTGAAAAAGTTGAATCAAGTATGAGGTACATTCAAGGGCTGAGTCCGGCAGTTCCTGCTGCCTGGGCTGGATTGAACTTGGCTCTGCTGGATGGGGCTGGAAAGCTGCATGGATTAACGGTCCGTGAGTTGTTGGGAGTAAAAAATGCCATCAATCCCGTGACGTCATTCAGTATTGGGATTGATTCTCCTGAAAAAGTTCGCGAAAAACTCCAGGAAGCTGTCGCATTTCCGGTGATTAAAATAAAACTGGGAGGCCCGGATGATGTGGCTGTCATGGATTTGACCCGTGAAGTCATTCCTGATTCAGTGATTCGCGTGGATGCCAATGAAGCATGGAAGTCGACCGGTGAAGCTCTGAAGAGAATTGAATGGCTCACCGAATACCCTAAAGTTGAGTTTGTGGAACAACCTATGCCGAATTCCACTCCAATTGAAGAATGCGCATGGCTGAAAGAAAGATCTCCTTTGCCAATAATTGCCGACGAATCGTTTCATAACAGCGGCGACCTGGAAGATTGTCTGGCTGGTTTTCATGGAGTAAACGCGAAACTGGTTAAAACCGGGGGAATTTCTGAAGCTTACCGGTCATTGAAAGCGGCCAGGGAAATGGGATTGAAGACAATGATCGGGTGTATGATAGAGTCCAGTATGTTTATCACAGCGGCTGCAAATCTTGCTGGACTCGCAGATTATCTGGATCTGGATGGAGCTTTGTTGACTTCCAATGATCCGGTAGATGGAATTCAGATTAAAGATGGTTTGATGAGTTGGGACGGAGCGCCATCAACTGATGGACTGCAGGTGGATTGGAAAAATCCGGTTTTCTCCTGAATCTATTTATGTTTGTGGTAGAGTAACCGCATTTGGCTCCAATATATGTGGGGCTTGTGACAGTCAAATACAATGAGCCAATGGCTAAATCACAGCTCGTGGCTCTGTTGACTTGAAATTATTCAATTAAAATGAAAGCCTGACGTATAGTGAAAGTGAATCCTAGGTTTACAAAAGCGGCCAGCATGGAGGTCTACACTGGTGTGGAACTGCTCGTCAAAGGCTGCCTGGAAACAGAAGGCGGAGTTCACCTCTGGACCGGGTATCCAGGATCGCCCATTGCTGGTTTCTTCGATACTGCCGAGCAATTGCAGGAAATGCTCCAGGCGAAAGGAATCCGCGCTGCCCTGGCCAACAACGAGGCGTTGGGTGTGGCCATGGTCAATGGCTCTCAGATGAGTGGATTGAGATCCATTTGTCTGCAGAAGAGTGTGGGGATTCATGTGGCTTCAGATGCGCTCGCATTGGGAAACCTTGTAGGAGCCAATCCAGACGGTGGCGCGCTGATTGTGTTGGGGGATGACCCGTGGAGTGACTCCACCCAGGTTCCGGCAGATTCTCGATATATCTGCAAACACCTCATGATGCCTGTCATGGAGCCGGGTGACATGCAGGAGGTGAAGGATTGGGTCGATCTTGGATTTAAACTATCCAGGGAAAGTGAGCTTTACATTGGGTATCTGGTGACAACCAACCAGATGGATGGAGGGGGCTCAACAATGACCCGCCAGAATCATTTTCCCGAGCGAGGAGCCAATTCGCCGTTTGAACTCCCAACTCATGAAATTGACCTCGACCGAAATGTGCTACTGCCTCCACGTACATGGAAAAAAGAGGAAACCATCCATGAGCGATACGCTCGTCTCTGGGAGTCAGCCAGAAATAGAAGAGTAACTCGCATTTTGCCAGCACGCCGTCCGATCGGTGAGTCCAGACGCATTGGATTCATCACGAGCGGATCTTCCTATGTTTATCTTCGACACGCTCTGGCAGAACTGGGGCTGTCAGATGTATTCCCGATTCTAAAATATGGAATCACTTACCCATTGGATCCATCGTGGATCAAGGAATTTGCTCACGACAAAGAGAGTATTTTTATCGTTGAAGAAAGAAGAGGGTTTATAGAAGAGCAGGTCGTTGATGCATTGAATCGCCTGAGACAAGAGGACCTGGCCTCCACTGAATTAAAGATCTGGGGTAAACGATTTCCTTTTGGACTGGAAGGGATTCCTGAGACTCGCGGATTGAATCCAAGCTTGTTGATTGACCGGATCGGCAAACTGATTTTAAAGCTGCCACAATTGCAGCCAGATTTAAAAAATTCTCGGATTGAGCAGGAATTGCGGCTTCTGGAGGAGGCTCAATCCTTTGAACCCAAATTACCAGCGAGGACTCCTACATTCTGTCCGGGCTGTCCGCACAGGGATTCCGCCAGTGTTCTGATGGAAATCAAGAAACAGTTCCGGAATTCCAAGTACATGGAGCGTAATCACGGAATAGATCCCGTGGACCTGCTATTCCATGGAGATACTGGCTGTTACACCATGTTGATGTTTGAGCCGACCAAAGATCTCATGCACAACTATAGCGGCATGGGATTGGGCGGTGGCACCGGGGCTGGGATTGATCCGTTCATTCGTAACAAGCAGGTTGTTTTTATGGGAGATTCCACATTCTTCCATAGTGGTCAGGCGGCAATTTCCAATTCTTTAAAAAACAACCAGGATATCACTTACATTATTCTGGATAACAAAACCACCGCAATGACGGGTCACCAGCCGACCCCCGGACTGGAAACCAACTTAATGGGTGAACTGACATTTGCGCAGAATATTGAGCGAATTGTTGGCGCAATGACGGAACAATCGCAGCCGGGAATTACTGTGGTTCGCGTGAATCCAGAGGAAAGGGAAGATTATCGTCGCTTGCTGGAAAAAACGATTTTGCAGGATGGCGTCAAAATCCTCGTCGCAGACAAGGAATGCGGAATTACATTTCATCGACGTAACAGTCGTCTTGAACGAAAGACCATCAAACAGAGGGGTTTTTTACCGGAAAAGAAACACATCAACATCACCGAGGAAGTCTGTGAAAACTGTTTGGAGTGTACCAAGGCAACGGGATGTCCGGGATTGAGTTTTGAGAATACACTGTTGGGGCGCAAGGTGCAGATCGACACTTCCTGGTGTGTTGCGGATGGCGCTTGTACCCGATTTATGGTGACACCGGGGCAGGATGGGCTGAATCAGGTCAAAGCTTGTCCATCATTTGAAGAAGTGATTGTGAAAAGATCCCAGAAGCCCGCTTCTGGACTGGAGCGGTTGAACCTGGATCGACTTCCAACTCCTGAAACCAGTTTGAATAAAGACAGCTGGCCGCAGACCTGGCGAGGGTATCTGGCTGGCGTGGGCGGCATGGGAATCGGGACCGCA
>JAUIHU010000050.1 GCA_030432175.1 Verrucomicrobiia bacterium
GCTGATCCTGATCGGCGAAATAGTCCTCCACCACGAAATCTTCAATCTCAATTCCAGCCGGCAATGACTGACCCCAAGCGGGAGTAATCCATCCGGTCCACGCCGCCAGAACTATTCCCATCAGGAACGTTGGGACTCGTATGGCGCAATGAAAGCGGGCAGGAGATATGAATAATAAATCGTGTTTCATCCGTACATCAGATTGGTCAATCAAAGTACGGACCATGTTAATCACGGACAAAAGGAACTCCAAGCCCAATCCAACGCACTCTGCCCAGTCTCAAACACTAAAACCATCATAACCCATTGCATAAGCATTTGAGGCATTGGGGGCATATGGGTATTAGAGCAGACTCACCCGTGATCGAAGCCAGACTTCCAGTTCTGACCACGCAACCTTTCCAGGATGTTCCCATCCAATGGCAGCGGCTGCGGTTTCAGAGATTTTCCAAACAGATTCCTTTCCTTTCCGAATGGCTTCCAATAACCACGATTCGAGTTCATCAATCGAAACTTGCTGCTGCGCTGTATAAGTTCCCAACGCTTCGCGCATCAATGCTTCAATGACGTTGATAAAGAATCTTAAAATCGCGATGTCCTCCTGCGGCCTGGATTGAATGTCCATGACCCGGATCTCTATCGTTCCCCGGTCAAAACGAGCAATAGCCCCACGCGCATTCAACCACTCTTCCTGAAGTATTCCTTTCGGATCAAACGGCGCAATATCCCTGTACATCGGTTCCAGGATTTTTTTCTGATAATCTTCCGGAGTAAAAACCGCTTCAGGAATCACTCGACCTGTCACCGATGGTATCTTGCGACAGTTGTAGCGATAAAATTCCAGACGGTTATCCGCAATCCCGTTCCGTTTCGATTCAACAATCGGGGAGTTCGCCGCCATCGCAACGATCCAGGGCAACACAATGCGCACCGCCGCGTGGAGGCGTCCGAATTCTTCTTCATTTTCAAAGGGAAGGTTCAAGTGAACACTTTGTAGATTTGACCAACCATGTCCGCGACAATCAAACACGCGGTGGAAGGCTTCATAAATCTCCATGTCGTCATGAGTCCACAGTCGTGTTTCTGTCATCGGGTTCATGGTCGGGTGCATCGCGCCGGCCATCAATTTGGCTCCCCAACGCTTCAGCCAACGATTGGCCTCAACCACCTCAGCCGCAAACCCTTCAGCCAGCCCGTCCAGTGTTGTGACCGGTTCAGCGGTTTTGAATTCCAGGACATGCAAAGCGAGTTCATTGGACCACGCAAATGCGCCACGTCGCACTTCATTTACATAATCTTTAGATCCAGCTACTGCGCGCAACAACTCATCACATATAGGGGCCACTTTGGAAGTGGTCGCGTCGACAATCATGTACTCCAGCTCGACGCCAAATTTCTTAAATCCACCCCACTGTTTAAAGTCCATCAAAGCAGCCTCCCTTCCTTGCGTTGTTGAACGCGCTTCATAAAACATGCCATCACTCGTCGGTACAAACCCTCTCGCAGTATCTGGTCTTCAATGCCATCATCAATGCTGGGGTTATCGTTCACTTCGATTAAATAGGGCGTTCCCTGTTTTTCTTTTAAATCAACTCCGTACAGTCCCTTGCCAATCAGTTCACAAGCTTTCAAAGCTGCGCGGACCACCGCTCGCGGCGCCAGTTCCACAGGCAGTGTTTCGCTTTTCCCACAACCTTGAGTAGCTCCATCTCCGACTTTGTAAATCTGCCAGTGTTTCCGGGCCATGTAATAGCGACAGGCGTATAATGGTTCACCATCCAGCGCTCCAATACGCCAGTCAAAGTCAGTGGGCAGAAATTCCTGCGCAACGACCAGATCCGATTTGCCCAGCAAGCGGCTCGCCATTTCTCGATATTCTGCAATGTCTTCCACTTTCACCACTCCCAGAGAAAAGGAACTGTCCGGTTGTTTCAAAATCATCGGAAAGCCAAGCTCTTCTGGAACCGATTCGATATTGTCTTTGTGGAGCAATACTGTGCGAGGGATCCGGATCTTGTTCCGCTCCATCAACTCAGCGAGATAAACCTTATTGGTGCAGCGCAGGATGGACAGAGGATCATCCATGACCACCAAACCTTCTGCTTCCGCCTTCCGCGCAAAACGGTAGGTGAAGTGGTTGACGGAAGTCGTGCATCGGATGAACAATGCATCGAACTCGGCAATGCGACCGAAGTCTTCGCGGGTGATGAACTCCACTTCAAACCCAACCTGCTCACCAGCACGCTCAAATCGCTGCAACGCTTTCTGGGTCGAAGGCGGATTCTTTTCAGTTGGATCAATCAGGATCGCCATGGAGTATCGCGCTGCTTTCTTTTTAGGCGCCAGCGGTTTACGTCCGCTGAAATACTCTTTAGCCGCCTGCGGAACAAATTCGCGATGGTTTTCAGGAATGTCACCAGCAGCCATCGGTGCGACACTGGTCATGGTCCACACGCTATCCGTGGGTGACCGACGAAATTCAGCTCGCAACAAAGGCGCTGGAAATTGATTATATAGCTGACGACTCAAACGGTCATAGCGCTTGGCCAGATTTTTTCCGAAATAAACACTCAGGATAAATTGATCCGAATGCAGCGAGCTGAGACTTTTCTGACAAATGTCTTCCAGTTCGTCAGCTGCGCCGCGAATGATGGTCGGGTTTTTCAGATCCTGAATCGTTGACAAACTCGGCAACGGTTTATGACCGCGCGCTTCCGCCAGCAACGACACATAGTATCCAGCGGACTGATATTTGTAGGAGCGGCAAAGGTTGTAAACCCGGGTTGCCTTCATGGAAGAGTACCGAGGCTGGGTCAGGTAATCACGAGCGGAAACCACTTCAGCTCCGGGAATGTCAAACGGCCACTGTTGTGGCTTATTGACGACGATCAATGTATTCATTCAGGGTTCGCGTCAGGAACGCGGATTATCTTGGGACAAACCGGAAATTCTGTATGGCTCGATAACCAACAGGTTCGCGTCGTAGGTCAACGCGCCAATAAGCGTGGAGCTGATTAATCGATCCGGTTTCACCAGGTAATGATGGTCTTCGGTAAATGGATTGGAAGATTCCGGATCGGCCAGAACAAACTCATGCGTTTCGGGATTTTCCCCACACAACACCACAAAGTGCCCAACCGGTTCGCCGCGAACGTCGTCCTCTTTGCAGTTGGACGGAATCTCCCGAACCGACCGGTATAGGTAGGTTGCGCTCAGCGCCATGATTACCGGTTTTCCTTTGTGCAAAAAGTTACTTAAGAGTTGCGCAGACAAATCTCGAAACTCCAGACGCCCACCCAACTCCAGATATTCAAGAAAAGCCTGAATCGCCAGACGCAGCTTCTTCGAGCGTTTGACTTCCCCCTGCCGAATCAGTTTTTTCTTCATCAACTCTGGGGGCAGGTCAAACCAGGTTGGATCAAACACGTTCACGTTGTATGGGATCAACGTGACACGATAACCCCGTTGCAACGCGTGGATTCCTAAATTGACACCGAGAGATCCCCCATCATCCAGGGCAGGAATTTCTTCAACCACCTGAGTCAAAGGGACCGGGTCGCCATAGTATTGGTAAATCGCGTGGAGGCATGTCGGACCACAAGTCGTGTCGTCCGGTTGTGGCAGCATGGCCAGTTGAATGCGGGACTTGAAAGACGTATTCAATTTTTCCCGTATCAAACGGTTTTACCTGAAATAATCAAGTGAATCTTTTCAAAAAAATCAGGCTTGGCCCTTCGACCCGTTCAAGGGATAGTTAAGAGGTGAGCGCGGATTCCTTCATCAACCCAAATCAAGTCACGGTCCAGGATTTTGTGGACGCCTATAAGCATGAGGGAGAGATCCAGGTGATTGCCGGATCTGAAGCCGGGATGCGTCGCCGGATCCGTGAGCCAACCGTCAATCGACCGGGCCTGGCTCTGGCAGGTTTTACCCAATATTTTGCCTGTAAACGCGTGCAGGTTTTGGGTAAGGCAGAAGCGGCATTTCTGAGATCGCTGAATGAAGAGGAACGGTTGGAGCGTTTTCGGGCAATTTTTGGATCGCCTTTTCGTGTTCCTTGTCTGGTGATTTGCAGAAACATCCGACCTCACAAGGCGCTGTTGCAGGCTGCCAATGAACTGGGCACCCCTATTCTGAAAAGCCCGCTGATCACCCGAAACTTTATCCGCAAAGCCAACCTGGCTTTGGAAAACCTGTTTGCTCCCAAAGGCAGTTGCATGGGGAGCATGGTTGATATTCTCGGAATCGGCGTGCTGGTACGCGGAGAGAGCGGGATCGGTAAGAGTGAGTGTGTGCTGGACCTGATTGAGCGTGGTTACAGTCTGGTGTCGGATGACATCACCAAGGTGCGACTGGTCGATGGACATGATGTGGTTGGTTATTCGAATCCCGTGACTCAAGACCACATGGAAGTCCGAGGGATCGGCATCATTAACGTCGCGGCCATGTTCGGGGTAAAGTGTATCCGCAAGGAAAAACGCGTTGACCTTGTTGTCTCTTTGCAACGCTGGGATAAAGTGAAAGACGTGGACCGTTTGGGCATCGACGAAACATTTACAAAGATTTTGGACACTCAAATTCCGCTGATCACGATACCGGTTCGGGAAGGACGCGACATTTCAAGACTGGTGGAAGTCGCGGCATTGCATACGAAACTGAAGATGATGGGACACCACTCTGGCAAAGAATTCAATCAGCGTTTAATCGACAACATCGCTAATGGAGTCCAGTAAAAACCGGAGAGACGCTGACCATGGGACAAAAGTACACTGGTAATTATAAGAAGAGAAAGATTCAGGAAGCTTCAAGGAACCGGGTTCTGGCGCAATGGCGTCGTCAGGATTTGCGGGATGCGGAAGAGCAATACCGTCCAACAGAGAAATCGGCAGAAACGGTTTTTACACAGCTGTTGAAATCCATTCGTCTCGATCAACGCAGATCTGAAGGGGAAATCATTTCCGCGTGGAACAAGCTGGTCTCCCCTTCCATCACAGAACATGCTCAACCGGTAGAACTGCGAAGGAAAACTCTGGTCGTTGAAGTTGACAGCCCGGTTTGGATGGATGAAATCAAACGGTTCCACAGTCGGGAAATTCTTCAAAAACTCCAAACCAGCTTTGGCAAAGCGAGGATTGCCAACTTGATGTTCCGCATCAGCGGTTAATATCCAAACACTGGTCCGACTAACTCATCTATATTCAAAGCAAATTGATTTAACTGGTTACATTGAGCCAACAGCTTATTCATTTCAGATTCTCATGGCAATAACACAAGAACCTTTATGGCGGTCTTTTTTATGGGTGGCTCTGGGTGGCGGGCTTGGAAGCATGGGACGTTTCGCAGTCTCCATCCTGATGGGAAAGTGGGTTCCTGGATTTCCACTGGGAACATTAGTGGTGAATATTCTGGGTTCTTTCGGAATCGCTTATCTCAGCTACCGATCCGGAGCCGACGGCAAAGAATGGGCGCTAAACCCGGTTTGGCGACATCTGGCGCTGGTCGGTTTTTTCGGTGGATTCACCACCTTTTCAAGTTTCAGTCTGCAGACGATTGAATTGATTCAAAAAGACCGCCTCCCAGCCGCTGCACTCAACATTACCCTGTCACTGGTCTGTTGCCTGCTGGGAGCCTGGGCAGGTATTCAAACGGCTCGATGATTTTTTCAACACCACCACAAAACCAAATTTTAAAAGTACAAATTAATTGCAAAACATGCCGAGATTTTACGACACGCACGCACACCTGGATTTTCCAAATTTTAAAAACGATCTGGACTCCATCATCCAACGCGCCTCGGCCAATGGCATAGAAAGGATCATTACCATTGGCGTCGATCAGGAAAGCAGCGGGTCAGCGCTTCAACTGGCTGAGAAATATCCCTCTGTTTACGCCGCAGTCGGCTGGCATCCCTGTTATGTCATGGATGCTCCCGAAGATGTGCGGGATGATTTGAGAAAACTGGCTCAACATCCGAAAGTCGTGGCGCTGGGTGAAACCGGTATTGATCAACATCATCTTCCCAGTGAAAAGGAGGGAATGACAGAACAGGACGACGCCGTTTATTTGGAAAAACAAAAATCCATTTTCCAACAACATCTGGAAGTCGCCAGCGAGTTGAAACTGAACTGCGTGATCCATCAACGAGACGCTTTTGATATCACAATAAATTTGCTTCAAGCTTTTTCTAAAGACGTTCGTGGTGTTTTCCATTGCTTTGTAGGAACTCCCGATCAGCAGAAAATAATTCAGCAAATGGGATCCATGGTCAGCTTCACCGGCATTGTCACTTTCAAGAACGCGATAGAAGTCCGTGAAGCGTTGCAAGCAACTCCAATGGATCAATGGATGCTGGAAACAGATTGCCCTTATCTGGCTCCAGTCCCCTACCGAGGCAAACGTTGTGAACCGGCTTATGTTCTGAACATGGCCCAGTATCTGGCAGAGTTTCTGGACGTTTCTATTGAAGAAATCGCAGAAGCCACATGCGCTAATGCAGAGCGCTTCTTTCAATTCGATCGTCAGATTTAAAAAAGCAGCAAGATAGTAAGCTACTAGTCGCCTCAGGGCAGGGTCGTCTATCAGATGCGATAATCTTCAGGTCCGTCATCATGGCGTTGACCTTTGCCCGGCCAGTCGGATCCGTAGATATTGATCTTAACCGATCCTGATCCAATCATGTTGCGGGCGTGTTTCAGCGCTCGCGCAGATGGCAGCGTCGGGTTTTGAGCGTTATCCGGGAAAATGCAATCCCTGCCCAGACGCTCAATCAAACCGGATTTCTTCAGCACTCTCAGTGTCCCCATTCGGGCTTCACTGATCAGCAACCGGCAATTCCTCTCATCCAGAAACTGTTTCAGTTCCTCCAAAGCCAGCACACAAGTGGCGTCCAGATGACGGGCGTTTCGCATTTTTAAAATCAAGACCCGGATATCCGAATCGTCACAAACACGACGAATCTGATCCTGAAAGAAGTCCGCTGCGCCGAAGAAGAGCGAACCTTCCACATGCACAATGGATACTGAAGGGTCTGGACGTTTTTGACCTTCTTCCAGTTCTGTCAATTGACCAGTTGGGTCAAACTTGTATTCCACCAGCTCCGGCGCTGCCACTTGTCTCAGGAACCCAATCAATGACACGCCCACACCGACAAAAATGGCAACATTCAAAGGAAAGAACAAACTGGCTCCCAGAGTCGAATAAAATGCCCATCGGTCACCTGGAGTTGCTTTGGAAACCACTCGGATCTGGCGAGGTTGAATGAGAGAAAATCCGATCACGGCCACTAATGCAGCCAACGCTGATTTCGGAACGTAAGCGCTCCATGGCCCCACCGTCCATATTCCGACACAAAGAATACATCCGGACATCACACTCGCCCAAGGTGATTTAGCTCCGCTCTTCCAGTTCAGGGCTGAACGTGTCAGCGATCCAGAACTGATCATTCCCGATCCCAAACCGCAAACGAGATTTGAAGCGCCGAGTCCCAGCATTTCCTGATTAGCATTTACCCGTTCCCCGGATCGAGCGGCCAGTGATTTAGCAATACTGATACTTTCTATCGCGCACAACAAAGCCAATGCAGTTGCAGCTCCAATATAATTTCCCACATCAGCAATATCCATCCTGGGAATACTCCATTCCCAGTCAGATACTGTGACAGGTGAAAGTTTTTGAAAATCCATTCCCAACCCCTCCAGCCCAAAAGCAGCGGCTGACATTATCATCAACGTTAACGCAACATTCGGACCGGATTTGAAAAAACGCTGCAAAACAAAGAAGACCAGTAAAGTTAAACCTCCTTCAATTGCCGCATCCATTTGCGCCGCTGGCAACTCCATGACGGTCAGGGATAATGTTTGATAGAAACTGGTCCCGCGCTGTGGAAGCTGAAAACCTAGCAGGGTCGGAATCTGGTTCAAAATGATCAACGCAGCTGCTCCCAGAATGTAACCGGTAAGGACGCTCTGTGAGATGTACTGAACCAGATTGGCAATATGCAATCGAGCGCCTAAAATCAACAATGCTCCAACCATAAGGGTCAAAGCCGGTAAAACAACCACCCGTTCCTCGGGGCTTGATGCTAAAGCAGTCAGGGCGCTTAACAGTAAAACAGCAGTAGCATTGGTCGGGCCTAATGAAAGGAAGCGTGAGCCTGAAAAAATCGGACCAAAAAACGTCGCTAGCGCGCTCGCGTAAACCCCATACCTCAATGGGATTCCAGCGATCATCGCATAGGCCATCCCTTGTGGAAAAGCCATCAAAGCTATGTTAATCGCTGCGCGAAAATCCGCCTTTGCATTCGGTAAATTGTAATCTTTCCAGCTGTCTTTCCTGAACAGTGGAGCCCAGCTCAAACCCGAATCAGCCCAATACCTGCGGATCCCTCGGATGGTTTTCTGGAAATGAGCGGTGTCTGATTTCAAGAGGTTCTTCTGGCAAATTTGATATTGGAATCACTGGGGCTAGCGCCCTCCGCTATGAAATGTCGTTCAATGGACCTGGAGGTCAACCTTAATTTTGAACCTTTCCCGCAATTCCGACGTGGGAGCCAGGGCTAGCGCCCTTCGCTACGCAATTTCGCCCAGAGGGCTTGGGGGTCTTTTTTTGTTTCTGGATTGTTGATTTGTTCCGCCCTTTATCTTTCACATTTCAAAAAAGGCCGCTCCGTTTGAAACGAAGCGGCCTGATTTTGATTTAACTATTATCTCTGAATAAGATTATTCCAGAATAACAGTGACATCATCAATCAGCCATCCGGCTTGTTCGATGTCTTGAAACTCATCGGATTGGAAGAGAACGAACTCAATAATGATCTCTTTATCCAGAGCTTCTGCAGGCAGAGCAAATGCTCGTTCTGTCCATTGCAGGCGAGATCCGCTGCGGCGAGAAAGTTCTGCCAGCACGGTGGTTGGGGAGTTGGCATCCAGAATGTTAATGACCACATCATCGAATCCAGATTCACTGTCGCGAATTTCCTGGAATATCAATGTTGCAGTGGACTGCCCGGTCAGGTCGATCGCAGGGGAGCGCAACCATGAACTTCCACCTGCTCCAGGGTAAGCGCCATCCAGATCAGTTCCGTAAACGTTGTCACCGCTGAATGCGACGTCGATACCAAAAACTGGAGTTCCAAGTTCCCACAGATCCAGACCATTGTCTGTTCCCGTAGTCCAACCATCAGCCCCATTTTCGAAATCCTCGAACAGAACTGGAACTGGACCTTGGCGGACAATACGGAAGAAGGCTTGTTCCCCGGCAGGGCGAGTGAATGAGGCAGACAGTTGACCGTCACCCAGATCGGTGAATGAAGCGCCGTCGACAGGAACCCACTCTGTTGCGTCCACAGTGGGTTTCATTTCAACACTGTGTTCACGGTCAGGTTCATCACTGGAAATCGTCAGTGTGATTTCATCAAACTCACCCGCGCTAATGGCTTCAATAGTCAGATTTCCACCGCCTCCTTCGAGCCCATCGTTGTACAGCGATATCACTTCACTTTGGCTTAATGCTCGTCCCCAAACAGCCACTTCGTCCAGTTCACCAACAAACCAGTGACTGACAGCAGCACGAAGAATTCCACCAATAGAAGTGGTATTCAGAGTAAATGCTTCCGGAGTGTAACTGAAGTCAGTATCGTCCAAAACTCCATCCACATACAACTCAGCAGCGCCATTGTTATCAATCCATACAACATGTCTCCATTGCCCATCAAAGACAGGTTGAGTGGAATGAACGTGGCTCAGGACTGCAGTACCGGAATCAGCACGCAGAAAAATGTCCAAAACATCAGATTCTCCGGTGTTGTCAGTTCCGATGTTTAATAAAGGATTTGAAGCGTCAGTTGATCCTTCTGAGAAAACTCGACGGTCAACTTGCCCGGTTCCTACAGCATTGACCCAAAAGGAGATGGTGTATGCTCCATAGGAATAGATTGGCAGCGGATCTTCCGGATTGTTTACCCGAGTCAGAATTTCAGCGTCTCCAGCTGCAACATCGGCAGTGGTTGTAAACGCCATGGCGTTTCCTACACGACCTGGAACCAGATTAGCTGCATCCATGTTGTTCAGAGTCATGTCCATTCCGCCAATAACATCCGGTGTGGTTCCATCCACAATATTGTCCAAAGGCCAGTAAGATACCAAGGCTGTAGTGATGTCATTGATCACTGTCACAGAGAGTGTTGCAGCTGTGGATGTCGCTTCTCCTGACGCATTGGTCGCGGTCAGAGCGTAACGGCCCTGATTCGGTGTCTGTACATTGTTGATTGTCAGAGTGCGATCGGTTGCTCCTTCAATCGGCTCATCGTTAAAGGTCCATTGGAAGGTTAAAGGATTAGATCCAACTGCGTTCGCAGAAAAGACTACTGTATCGCCTGAGAACGCCGATACACTGACAGGATTCTGGGTGATCGTCGGACCAGTAGGAGTGTTTTCAATGTCCAGTCCGTTTTGGAAAAGTTCCGCTACTTCATTGATTCTCAACTCACGATTCCAGACAGCAACTTCATCAACGGTTCCACTGAACCAGTGAGAAGGATCTGCCCGGCGGATAGCTCCTACAGAGACAGTGTTGATATCCAAAGGTGTTTTTTCATAGCTGAAGTCGGTAGCGTCCAACACACCGTCAATGTACAGCTTGGCTTCCCCGTTGTTGTCAGTCCAGACAACGTGTCGCCACTGAAAATCAAATGCATCTTGTGTTGATGTCGGATGGTTTTGGGTGGTTCCGGATCCGGTACGAATGAATGTCTCAATGCCAGAATTTTCTCCGGCATTGTCGGTTCCAATATTGAATAAAGGTGTGCCATTGGAGGTGTTACTTTCTGAGAAAACACGACGATCCAGTTGCCCGATACCATTTGCCTGCACCCAGAATGAAATCGAATAAGCTTCCTTGTCAGAGACGGTTTGTCCCGCGTCACTGAAAACATACTCTTCGTCTTCCAGCAGATTGTTGAAGATCAATGCTTCTCCAACTTGTCCTGGAACCAGATTGGTCGCGTCCATGTTGACGAGGGTTAGATCATTTCCACCGATATAATCCGGAGTTGTCATGGTTCCTTCATCGACTTCGTCAAATGGCCAGTAAGAAACCAGGCCTTCAGGAAGATTAGGTTCATCAGGAACTGTCACTGTCACTGTGGCCGCAGCGCTGGTAGATGTTCCTGCTCCGTTGGTCGCTTCAACGGCATAATCACCCGAATCATCAACAGCCAAATCAACCAACTCCAAAGTCGCTGAAGTCGCGCCAGCAACCGGCTCTCCGTCTTTAGTCCATTGATAGGTAATCCCTGGAGATCCAATGGTCGCTGCAGTAAGTGTCACTCGTTCTCCAACGAAGAAATCTCCTCCAACAGGTTCCGCCTGAAAGACAGGGGCTGCCAGTGAAATGCCATCAGGCGCTGTTCCACCAAAAAGTTCAGTGACCTGTTCGGGTGTCAAAGCGGTTTTGTAAACGGCAACGTCATCAATCTCACCATTAAACCAGCAGCAAGCTCCAGCGCGCATGATCGCTCCGATGGAAGTTGTATCCAGTTCCACATCTGGCTTGGGATAATCAAAATTGGTCTCATCAGCGACTCCATCAATATAGAGCTGTGTGGAGCCATTCACATCCACCCAGACAATATGACGCCATTCGCCATCAAAGGCTTCGGTGTTGGTGGAGTAAACGTGCTGTCCTGGAGGACGAAGAAACATGTCGACTGCGCCATTAGCTCCGCCACTGTGAGTTCCAATGTTCAACAGCGGATTGTTGTCCAAGGATGAACCTTCTGAAAAGACGCGCCGATCATTCTGTCCGGTTCCTGTTCCCCGAACCCAGAGGCTTACGGTATATGCGTCATGCTGGAAAATAGGCAAATCTTCACCAGGATTATGAAGACGAGATAGGATCTCTTCCACACCGTCAAAGGCAAATGCGTTTCCGGATTTGCCAGCAATCACGTTGGAAGCGTCCATAAAATTCAGATTCATATCGAACCCGGAAACAACGTCAGGAGTAGTGATCCCATCGGTGTCGTCCAGCGGCCAGTGGGAAACCAATCCCAGATCAGCTGGCGTTTGCGCTTGCGCCGCTATCCCGACACAAACAAAAGCCGCAGCGCCCAAAGCAGTTCCTCGCAGGAACCGGCCGGTCTTCAAAGCGCATTCGCGGTGTTTCAGTTGATTTAATAACATATTATATTAACTAATTTGTAACAATTTCTATAATAGTGGGTTACTGGAACATACAATCTGAACTTTCGGAAAAATGCAAAGGAATTCGAGTCTTTGAAACATGCTATTAGTGGATTTGATCCAGCGTTGAAAACAATTCCCAAATCTGGTGTGGTTTTAAAATCTCTAAGGATTCTACTTGTCTTGAACCCGGCCCCGCCTTCTATTTGTTGTCGCATGAGGCAACAGCAAAAATCAGAGGCATTATTTCAGGAAGCGTTGAGATGGATCCCTGGGGGGGTGAACTCACCCGTCCGCGCTTTTCGCGCTGTCGGTGGTACTCCTTTTTTCGTGGATCGAGCGTCAGGCTCCACGGTCACCGATGTGGATGGTA
>JAUIHU010000051.1 GCA_030432175.1 Verrucomicrobiia bacterium
GATTCAATGGGAAATGCCCTGGGGCGGCATCCATGATATTCATCAAACGGAGAACGGTTGGATCTGGGTTCAGGATCGCATGAAGAAGATCGTGGCAATTGACCCGGACAAGAAGAAAGTCGTTTGGGAATACGACGCAACCAACTCTCACGGAGCCAAAGGAACCCGAATTGAAGTGCATTCTTTTCAACCACTGTCAGATCATCGACTGATGGTTGCGGAAACCGGACTGAAACGAATTATTGAAATCAATACCCAGACTGGCGAACTTATCCGTTCCACACCATTTAAAGTAGAACATCCAGATCCACACACCGACACCCGACTGGTTCGAACATTATCTAATGGAAATTATCTGGCCTGCCATGAGGCGGATGGAAAAGTTCGGGAATATGAACCGGAGACCGGCAAAGTCGTTTGGGAATATGAAGTTCCGATGTTTGGTAAAGAGCCTCGCGGCGGACATGGTCCGGAAGCCTTTGGCAACCGCCTTTTCGGAGCGATTCGACTGGAGAATGGAAACACTCTGATTGCAACTGGCAACGGGCATAGCGTGCTCGAAGTAACACCCTGTAAGGAAATCGTCTGGAGCCTGACTCAGGATGAATTGCCAGGGATCCGTTTTGCATGGGTGACCACATTGGAAGTACTGCCCAACGGACACTACGTCATCGGAAACTGTCACGCCGGTCCGGGGCAACCATTGCTCGTGGAAATCGAGCCTGAAAGCAAGAAAGTGGTCTGGACTTTGGACGCTTATGACACATTCGGAAATAACGTCTCCAACAGTTTGATACTTGGACCAGAAAAGGCGGTGATTCGGTAAGAAGTTTAATGGCTAAGTTACGATCTCGAATTTCCACAAAACTATAAAGTCAAAAAATGAAAAGAGAGAATCAGTGTTTTGCTGCCTCTCTCTTTATCATTGATTTTATCACTTCCATTTAGAATCAATCATCCGTCTGAATAACAAAATCGATATTCAATCGATCCAGTGTGGTTCCCTGTGCGCGGCTGAGTTCTACCAGAGCTTTATTGTAATCGGTCAAAGCTTGAATCTCGGATGAGGAAGCGCTGGTTAAATCTCTTTGGAATTGGAGCACTGTATAACTGGTGCTTTTGCCGTTCTCTAAACGCTTTTGCTCAGCTTCAAGAGCAGCTTCCTGATATTTTCGAGCTGCTTTCGTTGCAACGGTTCTTGCGTAACTTGTTTCCACCAGCCGAACAGCATTTTCAACTTCAACCAGAATATCGACTTCCAGCCTTTTCAACTGCAGTAACGCCTGTTGCTGTTCCGCTTTGGCTGCTTTGTAATTATTGCGTTCCGCCCTGTTGCCAAGTGGAACTCTCAGGATGGCTCCGAAAGAATAGAACGGATCATTCTGTTCCTGAATATCGCCCAAAGAAGCCCGATAATCACTCTCTTGCTGATCGAATCCAACATATCCAAAACTTCCTGTCAAATCGAGCTGAGGGAGAATCTGGTTTCGGCGGAACTTTAAAAGAATTCCACGGCGTTCCAGTTCAATTTTCGCCTGAGAAAAATCAGGTCGCATTTCGAGTCCGGTTCTCCAGCTCTCCTGCAAATCCAGATCCTCTGGAAATGCCATCAGATTCTCGGCAGGCCGAATATTTACGAATCCCCATTCTGAGTAGTCCTGAGTAATTAATCGCTTCAAAGTGTTCTGCTGAAGCATGAAATTACGTTGAGCAGTGAGGAGGTTAGAGCGGTTGACTTCTACTTGAGACTGAGCGAGTTGGATGTCCAATGGAGCCATGACACCAAAATCAACACGCTTCTGGTTTTCAAACAGCAATTGTTCTGACAACTCCAAAGCTTTTTCCTGAACACGCACATTTTCTTTGGCTGCAATTAAATCAAAATAAGCATTCTGAACTGTCGTCAAAATGTTATTCACCTGTAATCGCAACCCGGCGGCAGTAGAACTCAGATTATTCTTGGAAAGTTTGATGGAGAGCCTGTTCTGATCAATCCACGCATTCTTCAGCAAGGGCTGACTCAAATCGATCCCGGCCCGGCTGAAATACTGTGTAGGCTGGTCCTGCAATGTGGTTCCATTGAAAAAATTACCTCCGCTTCGATTGATACTCTGGGTGAGGTTGTAGGAAAGACCTGTCGGGAGAAATCCTCCGATACCAACCGAAAAGTTATCACTGTCACTTTCGTTGGATGGCTGCTCCCTTCCCAATTGAACATTAAATCGTCCAGGATTTGAGTTGTATTGGTGGCTGGCGTTGACGGTCAGCGCTGGCTCATAAACCGAATAGGAAACCTGAAGATTGTATGCTGCAATGTCTGGATTGTTTCGCTGAATCTCCAAATCCAGGTTGTTCGCCAATGCTAGTTCAATACACTCACCCAAATTCAGTGTTCGGCTTGCTTTCGTTGGTTCTATTCCGAACTGAGCGTGAGAGGTCAATGCCAGAGCGGTATAAAATATTCCTCCCCAAACCAGATGCGTCACCCTCTTACAGCTCTTGAGCAGGTAAAACGCTTGTTTTTCACTGTGCTTCATGTGTTTTCGAACCGAAATAGCCATCCTGTATACTTCCACTTCATCTATCGCCCATCCGCATCAGCTAAATGATTTCACGGTGGACTTTGGATATATCGACGTTTCCAGTATCCAATCCTAAAAGTCGTTCGGGATCAATCCTTTTGCGCAACAGGTAAACATCCCTGCTGATTTTCTGACAAATTTCAATTGAAATCTTCTTATCCATGCACGTCAGGCTCTTCCAATCCCTCCCACTTTCCAGCGCGTTTTAATCGATCCCGTATAGCCTCCCAAGTAGTTTCACAGGGGGGCTCTTCCAAAATGATGCATTTAGCTCCCATCTGATCAGCCCGGTGCAGTTCGGCATACAACGCTCTTGCATAAGCTTCCGGGTCTTCCGGAAAACATACCACCCTCGCCCAATCTCTTTCCGTCGATGGCGCGTGATCGTAGAACAAAATGTGAACCGTTCCCGCGCCGTAAGGCAGGCTGTCCGTCAACCGATCAAATTCAAAGGCATTATTCCATTTCCAAATGCGTAAGTCTGCTTTAGGTGAATAATGCCGCGATAATTGTCCGGGGCTTTTCAACGGAAGAACTCCCTCGCTGCCTTCCGGATTCACAGAACCCCGCCAATCTTTAATGCTATCCGACTTTGGATGCTTCCGCCCTGTTTCACATTCGTCTGAATGCAGGGCTCCCGTCTCCAATTCAAGGACTTCTGCAAGTTGAGTTGCCGAAATCATCCCGGGACGTAAAATCTGTGGCGGCTGAGTAGTGAGATCCAGTACGGTGGATTCCAACCCGACGGCAGAAAAACCGCCATCAACGATCAACGGAATTTTCCCGGACAAACCTTCCAGAACATGTTCAGCCGAAGTCGGCGAAAGCGAATTGGCAGGATTGGCGCTTGGGGCAGCAATGGGGAAACCGCATTGGCGGATGACTTTCTGAAAGAATGGGTGCCAGGGCCAACGAATTCCTACGGTCGGGCCTCCTGCGGTAACAATGTCAGGCGCCAAATCTGACTTCCAGGTAACCATCGTCAGTGGTCCTGGCCAGAAAGCTTCTGACAAACGCTCCATTTGCGGTGTCCACTCACGGATACAGCTCTGCGCCATTTTCGCTGATGCAACATGCACAATGAGTGGATTGTGAGCTGGACGATTTTTGACTGAGAAAATCTTTTTGACTGCAACTGGATCAAAAGCGTTGGCGGCTAATCCATAAACTGTCTCCGTCGGCATCCCTACCAATTCCCCATTCCTCAATCGGCATGAAGCCTTCTCGACGGCTGTATTAAATGCCGCATCAGTGTCGATAGTCAGAATTTCGGTTTCGTAGACCATTGGTTCGGGCGGAGTATCCGTTCAATGAGACAGGGGTGATTAAAGTTAAGCGCGGTCCCGGGATCGCTGAAGCCTCAGCTTGGCGAGTTGGGCCATCATATTAAGCGGACTGAAATTCTAGGAGTCACTCTCATTCCTCAATTAACTGATCCCTCATAAGACAAGCCGGATAAAATAGGTTGGTTTTTCAAAAAAAACAGCGAAAAATCATTCAGGCAATTTGAACTGCAAAGAATGCCGCTCAGGCCAACCAAGCTGAAGCGCTTGAATGGAAACAGAATTCAGCTCATGGAATCCCAAACCGATACCGACAAAAAGATGACACCTGAGCCCCCTGATCAGGCAAATGGGAGCAGATTACGGCGCTTACTGAAACTTCCAGCTTTCTGGCCAATATCAGGACTGGCGCTGTGCGTTCTGGCTGCACTGTCAATCTGGCTGGGCCCGCCTGTTTATCAGAAGCTGAAATACTATCGAGCTGAGCAACTCATCTCCAACGCGGAGCAAGCGCTTCAATTGGACAATCAAAGCTGGGCGTTTCAGGCAGCTCAAGCTTCCTTAAGCCTGAGATCAGGAAACTACAGGGCGTTAAGAATTATAGCCATTGTGCTCGCCAGAACGGATTCAGTCCAGGCTCTGACCTTGCTTCAGCAATTGATGAATCACGAAGCTGCTACTCCGGATGATATTTCCTTATACAAAAAGCAGGCATTGCGTTTGGCGTTGCTGTTTAACCGCCCCGATTTGGCTAGCTCTCTCTTACCACACTCCAGTGATGAAGCCGAATCCACAGATGACGAATACGCTGAATTAGTCGCCCGGTTTCACCAGAATTACGGGCTAGCTTCAGATGCCATCCCGTGGATTTCCAGATCCATACAACTCAGAAATAACCCGACCTCATCCAATGAATTTGACCTTCAAAAGCGCATTGATCTGATTCAATTGGCTCTGCAACAAAACTCTGCCACCGGAGGACGCCTCCAATTCCGCAATCTGCTCTGGGATCTTACATTTCAGACCAATCCACCCAGTCTTGAATCAGCAAGATTACTCGCTGCCAGTGGTGATCTTTCCAACGACGACGTACAGGTTTTAATCAATCTTTTTGAACAACACCCTGAAGCGGGATTTCAAGACAAGCTGACTGCGGTGGACTTAAAACTCCAACGCAATCCGGAAGAAGAGAAACGCATACTGACAGATACATTATATCGATTTGGGTCCGCTTTGGCTGCGGAAACAGCTGAGACAACCGCCTCCCTTGGAGCCAAACAACAAATTCAGCTTCCCGTAGCGGAACCATCCACACAGGAAATGGAACTGGATCGTCGCATCCGACTGGCGCGATGGTTGAATCGACATGGTGAAGGGGAGCGGGTTTCTCGGTTATTTGCTCTCAACGAAGCATACGAAAACCAGGATGTGGCTTTGGTCATACTGGATGGATTAGCCCAGGCAGGAAAGTGGAAGGAAGTGGAAGCTCTGTTATCGGATAAGAACCTTAAATTGGAATTAATCCTGAGAGACTTATATCTGGCCCGAGCTTCTGGAGAACTGGGATACAAAACATCGTACGAGTTAAGTTGGGACACTATTGAGTCGACCGCAATCGATCGTCCCAGAGGCTTTTGGTATGTGGCTGAATACGCTCGCGTTATGGGCGAATACCGGCGGGCAGAAACTCTCTATCGGCGGTTGTTGGAATTTCCCAGTGTGAGATGGAAATCTTACCTGGCGTTGATTCAAATAGGCGAAATGCGAGGCGCAACTGCCGATTTGCTTTCGATTATTCAGGAAATGCGAGGCGACTTTCCTGATAACAATTCCATTGAAAATGATTGGGCCTATTTGAGCGCTTTGCTGGACCAGTCTATCCCTGAAGCGCTCAAAACAGCCAGACAGCTGGTTTCAAACTACCCTAAACTTCCAGCCCACCACGTCACTCTAGCCCTATGTCTTTTGAAGTCCGGAAATCATGCAGAAGCTCTTGAAGCGCTGGATCAAATCGGGCTGGACTGGACTCTCGCTTTGGAAGGTTGGAAAGCGATTCGAATCAATCTTCTAAAATCGGCCAACCGCTTGCAAGAAGCCCAGGCGCTGGAAGCAACTTTAAATCGCGACTCTTTAAAACCAGAAGAGCTGGAATTGTTGGAGTGAACGGAGTTCATCAGTAGCATCAGGATTGTTTCCTCGATAAAAATTGAATAGGATCTGCGCATGTCCCACGTAATTTCAAAACACCAAAAAATAAAATTCCGCATCTGGTTGTTTGCGGCTTTAGTCGCAAGCCTGGTTTGTTTGTCAGGAGCGACTTTAAAACCTAACATCGTACTGATTTATGCCGATGATCTGGGATACGGGGATGTCACCTGTTACGGCGCTCAACCCGGACTGACCCCGAATATCGATCGTCTGGCTGAACATGGTTTGAGATTCACTGACGCCCATTCACCTTCCGCTACATGCACCCCTTCCAGATTCGCCATGCTGACTGGAATCTATGCTTGGAGAGAACGCGGGACAGGTATTGCCCGAGGAGACGCTCCTGCCATTATCAAACCTGGAACACCCACGCTCGCCAGCGAACTCAAAAAGGCGGGATACAGAAATGGAGTTGTTGGTAAATGGCATTTGGGATTAGGCCCTGAGGGAGGTCCGGATTGGAATGGAAAAATCGCGCCCGGTCCGCTGGAGATTGGATTTGATTATGCGTTCCTGATTCCTGCAACAGGGGACCGAGTCCCTTGCGTATATGTAGAAAATCATCGTGTCGTAAACCTTGACCCTGAAGATCCTATTCAAGTTAGTTTCGGAAAAAAAGTTGGAGATGAACCCACAGGGGCAGAACGGCCGGACCTGTTGAAAATGAAATTTCATCATGGTCATAATCGAACCATTATCAACGGAATCAGTCGGATCGGTTACATGGCTGGAGGTGAATCAGCGCGATGGACTGATGAAGATATGGCGGATGATATTACTAACAAAGCAGTAGAATTTATTGACCGAAATCATAGAGTTCCCTTTTTCCTCTTTTTCTCACTTCATGACATCCATGTACCACGAGTACCACATCCCAGGTTTGTCGGTCAAAGCGGCATGGGACCGCGAGGTGACGCCATATCGCAGACTGACTGGTGCGTAGGTGAAATCATGGATGCTTTGGATAAGCATGGTTTGACCGAAGACACGCTGGTGATTTTTGCCAGTGATAATGGTCCGGTCCTGAATGACGGCTATTATGACGACGCCGTTGAAAGAATAGGCGACCACCGTCCTGCCGGACCATTCCGTGGTGGGAAGTATTCCAAATTTGAAGCTGGCACACGCACGCCATTCATAACCCACTGGCCCAACCGAATCGAGCCGGGTGTGTCGAACGCTTTGGTTTGCCAGATTGATCTGATGGCTTCCTTGACCGAGTTGACTGGAATACAACCTGAACCAGCAGCGGGGCCTGACAGTGAAAATATACTGAATGCTTTGCTCGGCGATTCTTGCCACGGGAGGCAGACGCTGGTTGAACACGCTTTTGGTTTATCGCTTCGGGATGGACACTGGAAATACATTGAACCGAGCGGCGGCGCTGCAAAAAGTGGATCTACTCAAATCGAGCTGGGCAACATGAAAGAACCGCAGCTTTATCGCCTGGATATTGATCCAGGAGAAACAAAAAACCTTGCCGAGAAATACCCGGAGCAACTCCAGCTCATGAAGAGTCAGCTTCAGTCGATCCGAGAAGCTGGGAAGATTTAAAGGGTCCAAATAGCAATCAGCAATCAGTAACAGTGATACAGATTTTCTTGATTAATTCTAATATGCACATATAGCTATTAAAGGATATTTGAATTATGAAAACGGAATCTATTATTCGGGCCATTGCTGGCAGTTTTATTTTGTTATCATTGGTATTGAGTCAATGGCATCACCCTTACTGGTTGTTTTTTACGGCGTTTGTCGGAGTCAATCTCCTGCAATCCGCGTTGACTCGTTGGTGTCTTATGGAAGATATTCTCCGTGCTCTGGGGATTGGACTTGAGAACCGCAAGCCTGTTGGAACACGGGCAAAACCACAGACACATCATTGATTATTGAACAGTGATCGCTGCCCGAGTAATTTAGTTAATTATTTCCATGCAGTCCGACGTCGAACTCGTTAAGATTAAATCATCGCCATGAAACGAATCATCACCGCACTATTGACGTTAAGCTGTTTCAGCTTTATCGCCTCGGGACAGGACGATTGTAAAAAGAAACTGTTAATGATCGCAGGCCGCCCCAGCCACGGACCGGGACTGCATGAGTTTAATGCAGGTTGCCTTTTACTACAGAAGAAGCTGGAAGGATTTCCAAACCTGGAAGTGGATGTGCAATTAGGAGGATGGCCCAAGGATGACTCTGTCTTCGAAAACGTGGACGCCATATTTCTCTTTATGGACGGCGGAGGCGGACACCCGGCGATTCGTCCGGAAAGATGGGAAATGCTGGGTAAGCTGATGGAACAGGGTGTCGGTTTTGGCTGCGCTCACTATGCAGTTGAAGTTCCGGCAGGAAAGCCTGGACAAGCCTGGCAACAATGGATCGGCGGCTATTACGAACACAAATTCTCCTGCAATCCCTTTTGGACGCCCGAGTACAAAGAAATTCCTGAACATCCCATCACCAACGGAGTGGAGCCATTCGAAATCCCTGATGAATGGTACATGACCATGCGGTTCCGGGACGAAATGAAAGACATCACTCCGATCCTGATCGCTACTCCATCTGACAAAGTCCGTGGAGGCCCTTATGTTTACCCGAAAGGTCCTTACAAACACATTGTTGAAGCATCCGGACAAAAAGAGGTCATGATGTGGGCAGTGGAACGCCCGGACGGCGGCCGCGGTTTTGGTTTCACCGGCGGACACGTTCACAATAACTGGGGCAATGATAATTTCCGCAAAACCATGCTCAATGCGCTCGTCTGGATGAGTGGATTGGAAGTCCCTGCGGAAGGCGTGGAATCTGAAGTTACTGACGAAGAACTCAAGCAGAATCTCGATCCGAAATAACGCCAATCACATTTCAATCAAACATCGAAACGCACCCAAAACTGGTGCGTTTTTTTTCTCAAAAATCTTTGACACCCAAGTTTTTCACTACAGGCTTGAGATTAAGTGAGTGTTTTTAAAGGAGAGTAGAGTATACATAAGATTTAATATTTTTTGCGTCAAATGGCGCAAGCGGTAGAAAATTTGGATGTCATATGGATTTATTAAAAATCCTGATCGATGCCCCCAGAGCCAAAGGCCTGAAACATACCTCCCTTTTTAAATCGCCCCCTCAATCACTGAATTAGATTGAGGTAACGATGAATTTCATTTAAACCTAAAAACTTCGGAACACGCTTCTACAAGGAATGGAAGGTGTAGAGATTCTTTCATTCTAAACCCGAGACAATCGCTTCATGACGAAACAGGAAAAACAGCAGCTCAGCGAAAGCGATATCTGTGATCTCTTCATCACACCCGCGGTCAAAAACGCGGGCTGGGATCAGCTCACTCAGATTCGTCGTGAAGTCACGCTGGCGCCGGGTCCTGTCATCGTCCGTGGCAATCTCTCCTCCCGAAACAAGAAGAAGAAAAAGTTTGCGGACTATGTTTTGCTTCGGGAGGCCGGTGTCCCCATTGCTGTCGTTGAGGCCAAGGACAACAACCACACCGTCAGTCACGGTATGCAGCAGGCGCTGGGATACGCAGCGCTTCTTGATGTGCCCAGCGCTTTCAGCTCCAACGGCGACGCTTTTGCTTCCCATAATAAAGTCCCCGCTCCCGGTGAGGGCATCGAACGCCAGATCCCGCTCGACGCGTTTCCATCACCTGAAGAACTCTGGAAACGCTACAGGCAGCATCGCAATATCACCGACTCTGAAGAGGCTCTCGTCCTGGAACCCTACCACCTGGACGCCTACGGTAAAGAACCCCGCTATTACCAGAGCGAGGCGATCAACCGCACTCTGGAAGCGATCGCCAGGGGAAGGCGCCGACTCCTCCTGGTCATGGCGACGGGCACGGGCAAGACGTACACCGTTTTTCAGATCATCTGGCGTCTCTGGAAGGCCGGTAAGGCCAAGCGCACTCTCTTCCTTGTCGATCGAAATTCACTGGCAGACCAGACGTTCACCAACGACTTCAAACCTTTCGGTTCGGTCATGACGAAGATCAAGAACCGCAAAATTGACCCCGCTTACGAGATTTATCTCGGACTCTACCAGGCGCTCACCGGACCTGCTGAAGAGGACAAGATTTTCAAAAGCGTCTCCCGCGATTTTTTCGATCTCATTGTGATCGACGAGTGTCACCGGGGCAGTTCTTCAGAGGACTCCGCCTGGCGAGAAATCCTGGACTACTTCTCCAGCGCCATCCAGATCGGCCTCACCGCCACTCCCAAGGAAACCAAATACGTTTCCAACATCACTTACTTCGGCGAACCGGTTTATACTTACAAATTGAAACAGGGTATCGAGGACGGTTTTCTGGCGCCTTATAAAGTGGTTCGATATCACCTCGACAAGGATCTCATCGGCTGGACGCCCGAGCCGGGCATGACGGATGATCTCGGCAGGGACATCGAGCATCGCAAATACAATCAGGCGGACATGGATCGTATCCTCGTCCTCAACCAGCGCACCAAGCTCGTCGCCAGGTGTGTCATGGAACTGCTCAACGCGACCGATCCTTTTTCCAAGACGATCATCTTTTGTGAAGATATCGATCACGCCGAGCGCATGAGAGTCGCCATCACCAACGCCGCAGGTCGACTCGCTATCGACAATCCCAAATACGTGATGCGCATCACCGGCGACAGCGCCGAAGGGAAGGCTGAAATCGACAATTTCATCGACCCCGAGTCGAAGTTTCCGGTGATCGCCACGACTTCTGAGCTGCTTACCACCGGAGTCGACGCCAAGACCTGTAAGCTGATTGTCCTGGATAAAACCATCCAGTCCATGACCACCTTCAAACAGATCGTAGGACGCGGCACACGCATCGAGGAGGATTACGGGAAGTTCTTCTTCACGGTCATGGATTTCAAAAACGCGACAGAGCACTTCAAAGATCCGGACTTCGATGGCGACCCTGTAGTGATATACGAACCAGATCCAGGGGACGATCCTGTGCCTCCCGATCCGGCTCCTGATCCTGATGACGATGCTTGGGAAGAAGACAAACCAGAATACGGCAGCAGGAAAATTCACGTCAGCGGAGTCGAGGTCAGCATCCTCGCTAAAACAGTCGAATACCGGGGCGACGATGGTCAAATGATCACCGAGTCCTACTGCGATTACAGCCGCAAGCACATTCGGAAAGAATACGCTTCTCTCGACGACTTCATCAACAAATGGAACAACGCTAAAAAGAAAGAAGCGATCGTCCAGGAGCTGGAAGAATACGGCATTGAACTCTCCAAACTCGCCGAAGAAGTCGGCCGGGAATACGGCGATTTCGATCTCATCTGCCACATTGCCTACGGAGCGCCGCCCCTCACAAGAAAGGAACGCGCCGACAATGTGAGAAAGCGGGACTACTTTACCAAATACGGCGACAAAGCCCGAGCCGTCCTCGAAGCGCTCCTCGACAAATACGCCGACGAAGGCGTCCTCACCATCGAGAGCCCCAGGATTTTAAAACTCACGCCCTTCAACCAAATGGGCACACCCGTCGAGATCATCAACGACGTCTTCGGTGGCAAAGCAAACTACGAAACAGCCATTCAGGAACTCGAACAGCAACTTTTTGATCAACAACGCACAGCATGAGCAACGTCAGCGGTATTATCAAATCCATTCAGGACATCATGCGCAAGGATGTCGGCGTCGATGGCGACGCCCAGCGCATTTCCCAACTTGTCTGGATGTTTTTCCTCAAAATCTACGACGACCGCGAGGCGGAGATTGAAATCCTGGAGGACGACTACACTTCACCTTTGCCCGAACGCCTGCGCTGGCGTAACTGGGCAGCTGATCCCGAGGGCATCACTGGCGACGCTCTGAGCGAATTCATCAACCTCCAGCTCTTCCCTACGCTCAAGGAAAAGCTGGTTCTCGAAGGCCCCAATGGCAAACGCGCTCAGGTGATCCGCAACGTTTTCGAGGATGCCTACAACTACATGAAGTCCGGCACCCTCATCCGTCAGGTCATCAACAAGATCAGCGAGATCAACTTCAACAACACCGAAGACCGCCACACTTTTGGCAGTATTTACGAACAGATTCTCAAAGACCTGCAGAGCGCCGGGAACGCGGGCGAGTTTTACACGCCACGCGCCGTGACACAATTCATCGTCAACCGCGTTGACCCGAAACTCAAGGAAACGGCGCTGGATCCCGCCTGCGGCACCGGCGGATTCCTGGCCTGCGCGATCGACCACAAACGCAAGCTCTACGTCAAGTCCGCGAGGCACGAGGAGACCTTGATCGAGAGTATTCGCGGCGTAGAGAAAAAAGCGCTGCCGCACATGCTGTGCACGACCAACATGATCCTGCACGGCATAGACACACCCACCCAGATTGAGCATGACAACATGCTCAGCCGCCGCGCTTACACCGACTATGGCGACAAAGACC
>JAUIHU010000052.1 GCA_030432175.1 Verrucomicrobiia bacterium
CAGCCTGCAGGAAGGTTTTACTGGCAGGGTTGGGCGATGGTTGGCGCTGCGTTGGTGTTATGTCTCATTGGGTTTTGGGCATTGATGAATGATCGACGGCATGCGGTTCTTGAGGCGAAAGAGAATGCACGCAGTTTTGCTGAGAGATTCTCAGCAAATTTGGTGGAGCGAATCTGGTTGGAAAGAGTTTTGCCTTCAGAAACAGTGGTCAGAGACTCACTGTTTTCAGAGTTCAATGAGAATCATTATGAAGGCAATGGGTTAAAATGGATTCTTGATCTGGAGGAATCATTAGGGGTTGCGCAAAAGCTTTCTGAAAAAACAGCCATCCTGATGGTGGATCCAGGAGGGGAAATTGTTTTTCCGCCACGCATTGGATTGCGAACATTGAGTCAGCTTCCAGTTGCAAGAGATTCCAACGGCGTGCACGTGCCACCTCCTGCATCTTCTCCTGTGGAGGTTCAGGTTTTGTGGAATAACATCGAACTCGCCTGGACGGAAGGTGGATATCCCAGGGTATTGAAGCGGAAACTGCAAAAATTTTTGGGTCAAAACCCTCCCGAACCCTGGCGGACAGCCGCATGGAATCGTCTTGCGTATGTCTATGAGGCTTCAGATGAAACCGTGAAATCATTTTCTGCTCATGCTGAGGCAGGATTGAATACTTCAACCGCAGTGAAAGGAGTCAGTGGAGTTCGACTGGATTTACTTAGTTTAAAGGAAATGTTAAGGATGATTTTATTGGATCGTGCGGTTTTGGGGTTTGCCGGAGAAGTTGGGACTGATTTGACGGCCTCTGGCAGTGTGGACCCACAAGAAGCAAGTGACTTCAGATTTGAAACCAGGGAGGATTGGGTTCGGCGTATTCTGGATAAACTGAGTTGGGAACTGCTTTGGGAAAATATTCATTCCGGTCAGATGTTGTTGGAAGAAACATTTTCTGAAATTACCCGGAAACCTACAGGAAAGGATACCCAAAAAGAGAAGATGTACCGGGCGGTCCAGGGGGACTACCAGAGACTACAGAGGTTTTTGGGGTGGATACAACAACTGCGTCTTTTGAAGTTCTGGATTCAGGTGGACACCCAGTGGAACGAACTAATGGAAAGCGCCAGAGAACAATCTCATGCATGGATTTGGAGTCCGCCTGGGTTGAGCGAACCCTGGGTGTGGAGGGCTCTTGGAAAAGCCGGATCTGATTATTCAACGGGCACGGAACCAAGCTGGGTTTTGGGAATTTCGGAGACTGGATTGTGGCAGCGGAGCGCTCAATGGGTGGAAGAGCTGGATCTTGAAGGAGAATGGCTGGTCCGAGTTCGATTCTACATCGGCGAGAGGAACGAGATTGCATGGATGTCTGGAGATGCTGGGGATGCGGCGTCGCATCGGTTGATTGAAGGCGGGGCGGTGATTGTGGATAACAACGGCGCGGAGATAGGTATGGTTTCGGTGTGGATGCGAGATGAACAGGCGTTTCAGGACAAGGTGAATCGGCGAGTGTTTTGGATGAGCGCCGTCTTGTTGACTGCAGTAACCGGAATGGGCATTGGGTCTGTTTCTTCCTGGCGCAGCATGCTGCACGAGCGGAGGGTCAGCGCGATGAAGAGTAACCTGGTGTCCAGTGTGAGCCATGAGTTGAGGGCTCCGGTTGCTTCAATGCGATTGCTGTCTGAAGAACTGGTAACGACCGACTCAGATACAAAAGAATTAAGTCATGTGCAGCGAGTTGAATACATGCGTCTTATTAACAAAGAATGTTGTCGCCTTTCCGGCCTAGTTGAAAACGCGTTGGATTTTTCCAGGATGGAAAGAGGGATTAAACATTACGAGTTTGAGTTCATGGATGTCAAAGTCATGGTTGGGGATACGTTGAAGCGAATGGAGCCATTAGCAGACGAAAGGCGAATTCGATTGTGTTTCGATGAAGAGAGTAGATCAGACCAGGACATAGAAGCGTGCTGGGACGGACTTTCGGTGCAACAGGCTCTGACGAATTTAATGGATAATGCAATTAAAAGAGCAGAACCAGGGACAGATATTTTAGTTGGCGCAGAAACAAATCAATCAACCCAACAGGATTTAGTTAGACTGTGGGTGGAAGATCGTGGTCCAGGAGTTGATCTATCGGAGCGGGAGCAGATATTTGAAATGTTTTACCGTTCCGGAAATGAGTTGAGGCGAGAAACGACGGGTGTCGGGATAGGGTTGGCGCTGGCGCGCTCTATTGTGCTGGCGCACCGGGGGACCATTTGGGTGGAGAATAGAAAGGACGGTCAAAAAGGGAGTCGGTTTATTATGGAATTACCTTTAAACCCAGAACCGAATTCCAATGTGGAAAATGAGCCAGGGCAACCTGGAATTTCATAACGATTCTGCAAACAAAAAAATCAAATCAATGAAGGCGGAACGCGATCAACAGAGAGAGAGAATTTTAGTGATAGAAGACGAAGCGGTCATGTTGCGGGCGGTGAGTGACTGTTTGGCTCGTCGAGGGTATCGGGTGTTGACTGCTCGGGATGGAGCCGTTGGATTGGAAATGGCGCAGCGGGAAAAGCCGGACCTCATAGTATTGGATGTTATGATGCCGATTCTGGATGGTTGGTCACTATGTTCATCGCTCAGAGGCTGGGGCATCCAGACGCCGGTTTTGTTTTTAAGCGCTAAAGGCAGCGCTGATGATCGGGTTCGAGGGTTAAATCTGGGTGGAGATGATTATTTATCCAAACCATTCAGCCGTGATGAATTACTGGCAAGGGTCAGAGCATTATTGAGACGGGCTGGCGGAGGAACTGCAGCGAAAAGACCCGGGCGAATCATTTTGGGAAACGTAACCGTGGACCTTTTAATGAGGGCAGCGACATTAGGTAAACGCCCTTTAGCATTGACGCCTAAAGAATTTGGAGCGTTGGAATTGTTAGCGTTGCGGCCAGGAGAAGTTGTAGAGCGGGAAACATTTTTAGATCGGGTCTGGGGCGTTGGCGCCTTTCCTACTACGCGGACTGTGGATCGGCATGTGGCCAGTCTCAGGCAAAAAATTGAACCGCAGACATCATGTCCCAGGTACATATTGACGGTGCATGGGATTGGGTATCGGTTATCTGATGAAGTTTGGGTTGATGAAGCATCAGCCTGAGCAGTGTTTGGCGGGATAAGATCTGTGTAATCCGGAAGTTGGAATAATTTTCCTGACAAACCAGCAAGGATAGGCATAATGCACACAATTTCCTAACCTGTTATCAAAGCCAGGTTAAGATTGAACAAATCCTGGAATTGCCAGGGAACCCAGGAAAAACGCCTGGCGGAGCTTGAGGGGTTATGCCGGAATTTCTTTTTACTCCGACTTCAATCACACTGTTGACCCAGTTCATATTGCTGCTTTGTTGCTGTTTGTATCTTGGGTGGTTGAGTTGGTCACACGGGTATCATCCAGCCAGGGCGGGGGCGCTCGGGTATTTCAGTTTTTCACTAATTTACTTGGCTTTGGAGTTTGGGAGAAGCTCCAGCTATCAGGAGTGGAATCTTTATTTCTTGTATTTTATTCCATTTGTCAGCGTTTTCTGTCTGTCGTCCGCGCTCTTCTATGCGTACCAGTTTCCAACTTTTAATCCGAAATGGCGGTGGGAGTTTCGCTTTTCCATGTTTTATTGCATCATTCTGGCTGTCATTGAACTGGGGACGCTGGCCAGGCGGTTTGAAAGATTGCTTGTTGAAGATGCTGTTATTTGGAGAGGAGCGCATATTGATAATTATTGGGTGCTTGGCTACAGCTGGGTAGTGATCATGCTGTTCAGGCAGGCTTGGAGCTGTGAGAAGAATTTCAAAACGAGTCACAGAAAATCGGTGTTGTCTTTGCTGACAGGGTTGAGGTCTCGTCACGCAAGAGCCGCAAGAAACACAGGGCTTGCTTTCACGTTTTTGATATTTCTTAGTAGCCTGGATACATCGTGGAATGAGATGTCGCTCGACTGGGTTCAGCGAGCCGGGCCTTTAGTGGCTTTATGGGTTATCTGGGGGTTGTTGATTTTCCATATTGACCAGCAGGAAGCCTTCAGCCCGATTCGGTTCAAGCTGTTGATATTCTGCATGACTCTGATTCTCAGTGTCTTTAATATATCGATTTGGATTACATCGGCTCAGGAGAAAGAACGGATAGCAGCGCGCAGATCAGACTTGGCGTCTGATCCTGTTTCCTGGATGAGTGGGTATCAAGCTCTGAGGCTGGAGCCAACCCGCACATCATCGGCAGGTCCTGAGGATACGGTGTACTCAATGAAACGTCTCCCATTTAGAATGAACTATGATTGGGGGAGCAAGGTTCTGGGGTTGAAGTCTCAGTTTGACATTCATCCATCAAAACCCGATACCGAATGGCGTCCTTTCAAATTATTACGGTTGCCTTTCTCCTTTGAGTTCTTTGGTCAAATACATCAGGAAATTTATATTTCCGAACTTGGGTTTGTGTCTTTTGAAAAGGTCGTCAACAGCGCAGATCTGCGATTTCAATATGGTTCAACGCCCATGATCATTCCACTGTTTGAAAAACTCAACTTGAGCGGGATGAGTCCTCGGACCGGGATGTATATTCAATCTGAACCCGAAGTATTTCAGGTAACCTGGTGTGAATTGCATGAGGTGGATGACCAGGGACCTGGTATTACCTTTCAGTTGGCGCTGTTTCCGGACGGCAGTTTTGAAATTATATACGGGAATCTGGATCCAAGGACGAATTTTGAGGTTAGTTTAAATCCCTGGCCGTATTCATTATTTGGAGTTTTACCAGGTCGAAAGCAAAGCGGCGTTTTCATTCAACCCTTGGAGGTTTTAAGAGGTTCTCGTTTTTCAGAACCGGTCCTTGGGATTCCTGGACGGGGTATTGTGCAGGACAATTATTTATATTCGAGACGTTTGATACATCCGCTGATGAATTGGGAAGTGTGTACGATACTTGTATTGTTTGGGGTGATTGTACTGATCGTCTCCGGGTTGGTTTGGTTGGTTCTGGAGTTGCCGTTAAAGAATCTTTCACAAGCGGTACAGTCAGTGGACTCCGGGAATTTGAAGACGCAGGCCAGAGTTTATCATCGTGACGAATTGGGGGCTATTGCTGGAGCATTTAACGAACTGGTGCGCTCGACTGATTCATCAGAACTGCAACTCAGGGAGCGGCGTGCAAAATTGGAGCGAGAAGTGGATGTTCGGACGGAGACTTTGGTTCAGGAAGCTCATCATCGCGAGGAAGCTGCCAAGCGCCTTGAGGAAGGAGAACGGGCTTTGACAGCATTGATGAGAAATCTCCCTGGAGTTGTGTTTCGGATGGAGGCTGAATGGGAAGGGAGAGTAGAATTTATAAGCCATCAAGCGGTGGAATTATTCGGTGTGACCAGCGCTACCGATATAGAGAAATCTTCATTCCGCGACTGGATGGTTAGGGGAGATATGAAAGAATCTCGCCGCATTTGGACGCAAGCCAGAGATCGCCGTGTAGGGTATGAATTGAATTATCGGATCCGTTCAACAAACGGTGAGCTGAAGTGGATTCGTGAGCAAGGCAGGTTTGTGGAGGAGAAAGATGCCATATTTTGTGAAGGGTTGCTACTGGACATGTCTGAAACAAAGCGTGTGGAACAGGATCTGGAAGCTGCTCGATTGGAAGCGGAGGCTGCGGATCAGGCCAAGAGTGTGTTCGTTGCGAACATGAGTCATGAGATCAGAACTCCTCTCAATTCAATTCTTGGTTATGCGCAGATATTGTGTCAATCCGATTCTCTGGATGAAACACTTCGATTGAAAGCGCGGAAAATCATGGAGAATGGTTCAGCGTTATTAGTGTTCATTAATGACATCCTTGACCTGGCGAAGATTGAGGCCGGGAGAATGGATTTGGTAAATCGACAGTTTGATTTAACCGTGACCCTGGAAGGTGTCGCAGAACGGTTGGGATCGCGATGTGTATCTGAGGGATTGCGCTGGCGATTTGACACTCATTTAAAGAATTCGTACTGGGTGCAGGGTGATGAGCAAAAGGTCATGCAAACCCTTTCTCATCTGCTCAGCTTGTCAATTCAAAGGTCGGAGTATGGTGAAATCAGCTTTAAGGCGGCTCCACTGGATGTCAGCTCATGGGGTTTTACTATCAAGGACACAGGCAGGATCTCAAATGAAATTGAGTTAATCACAAAGGGCAAATCAGCTTTTGAAGTGGGTCCGCTGACATCAACTGAGAAGAATGAAGCGCTGAGTGTGGAAGTTTGCTGTCGGTTTGTTGAGTTGATGAAAGGCAGTATTGATATTCAATATATTCAGGGTCAAGGAGTAACGACAAGTGTTTGTTTGCCGCTGCCTCCAACAGGGGACGGTGTATCGTTGAGTGAAACGCTCGAAGGATTTCCAGAGTACCAAATTGACTCTATTACCGAGACTGAGGATGTGGCTGGAAAGGGGGCTCTGGATAAATCTGAGCAATTCGTCAGCGCGCTCAAAAGGACGGAAGTTCAAATCGAGTTCAAAGAAAGATTAATGGATGCTGTTACCTCTGGAGCGGTTACTTTGTTGGATGAACTGATTCAAAAATTAGCTGAATGTGGACCAAACGCTGCGATTGTAGCGGAAAAGATGCGCCAAGCGAGTCAGTCTTATGACATGAAGGCGTTGGAGGCAATGATCCAACAAATGAGTATCATCAACGAATCAGATAAGACCAGTCTGGATGAATTTTAGAGGTATGGAAATACTGATAACTCCAATCTCAGTCAGTTTCTTGACCCAGGCATTGATCCTGGCTGCTCTGGCAGGCTACTTTTTTGTTGGGCACTGGCTTCCCCGGCGGAGACCATTTGATTTACATCATTCTTTATTTATATTTTTTCACTTTCTGTACACCTTTTTTGGAGCCTTGGAGCAGGGGTTATACGGGGGATGGGATATCGTGGCTCTTTTTTCTCAAGATGTGGTGTTGTTTTTTGGGTCGGTTTTTTTTGTTCTGTCCGCTTACCACTATTCATTAGGTAATGGCCTTTGGAAAAAAGAAAAGAAATGGGTTTATTTATATATACTCATTTTTGCTACACAAGAGGGATTCGTCTACTACGAACGCTATTGGACGCTTTTTTACGAAAGAAAAGTAAATTGGCGTAGCTTCGAAAATGAACTCTTACTTCCGATCACATATTTCTGGGCAGTCATTGTTTACTACAGGCAATCGTTATCCCTTGTTTCAAAGCATGATAATTTAAAAGGAAGCCAACGAATTTCCTGGTTGAGTAAAGTGGCTGGTGCAATATTGGAACTCTTTAGATATCCCAATACTCGTGAACTGAGAGCTGCCAGGCTATTCGCGGGAGCTGCTCTGATCCCTGGTGTTGTTGCAGTCATAGAAATGCTGGGAGACCGGATCCTTCTAGAAGTGCTTATTGACCCATTGATCGCGATCGGAGTCATGTTGACTATCATTGTTTGGGTCCTGACTTACATCAATCACATATCAGAAAATTCAAGCTATAAGACCAAGTTTCTGGGCATTTCCATGATTCTGTTTCTGATGGCGATTAACCTGACCTGTTGGAGTGTCACCATGAGCGCTGTCTTACGCGAAAGCAAGGATCCGGATGGAGCTGTTGATTCATTGAGAAATCCGATCCAATCCGGGACTGGGTATCGATTTAATTTGGAAGTAATGGAGGGAGCAGAAGGCAGGGATCAGGTGTACGGGTATTCTGCAGAGCGGTTGGCTCCTGATGAAGTTCGCAGTTTTACACCGGGGATAATCATTCACGAATCCAGTCCACAGCCTATTGAGTTGCCTTTTATACTTCGATTTTTTGGGAAAGAGTATCGGACAATATTTCCATACAATCGAGGCGCTATATTTCTTGATGGTATCATCGACGGCTCCGACATGAGGTGGAGATATTCCGAGCGACCACTGATTGTTCCGGCATTAATGAGGAAAGTTTTCCATGAATATGGGGAGCGGGCTGAAAAGCAAAAAATGACACGTAAGATAGTAGAGAACCAGATGGTGATTTCCTGGTTTATGGGCAGAGAATATAGTGGGTATGATGAAGGAATAGAGTTTCACGTGGTTCTATCGCACTCAGCTATTGAGTGGCACTTTGTTAAATTCCCGGTCATGAATGAACCTCCGATTGGTCAGGTGGAGATTCCTGTTTGGTATTCCGGGTTGCTTCCTGGAAAGCCGGCAGACTCGAAGTGGATTTCTCCAGAGAATGTTGATTTAGGCGCAGAAAGTACTTTTCATGTGCCGGCAAATGGTTTTGTGCAGGACAACACTTTGGATGCCAGAAAGTTTATTCATGGATATGCTGCGCCTTTCGCAGTTTTAGGTTTGGTTGGAGGCGCGTTTGTATGCTGGTTAATGAATTTGTTCTTATACCAGATTATTTCCAAGCCATTGGCGTCGATGGAATCGACTTTGAGGCGTATTAATCAGGGAGAGATAGGATTAAGAGCACAAGTATTCTTTTCTGATGAGTTTGGATATTTTGCTAAAATATTCAACCGGATGGCTGATTCAATTCAGAATAATACAAGAGCATTGATCCAGGAAAAGGAGCGCCTTGAAGAGCAGGTAGACCTGCGAAAGGAAGAGTTGATGCGGCAAATTCAGGAAAGGTCCAGACTTGCCAGCGCCCATGAATCAAACCAGCAGAAGATGACGATGCTCTTGTCAAACTTAACAGGAGCAGCTTATCAAAAATCAGTGGATGAATATGGATATTCTTTGATTTATATGAGTGAGGGGTGCAGCGCTGTGTTCGGATATACAGCTGATGAATTGAGTTCAGGAAAACGGAGGGGATTGCATTCTTTGATTCATGAAGATGATCGTAAAGAGTATGAGAAGCAGTTATTGAAAAGCCGGGATGAAGGGGTTTCTTATTCGGAGCAATACAGGTTCCGGAGAATGGACGGAGAATGGAGATGGGCTTTGGATGAAGGTCGGCCGGTTTTTTATCCCAACGGTGAGTTTCGTTTTTTTGAAGGTTTAATCAATGATGTGACTCAAGAGAATCAGGCAAAACTTTCTTTGGAACTGGCAAAGCAAAAAGCTGAATCGGCTAATCGAGCCAAAGGAGTTTTTGTAGGTTACATGAGTCATGAAATAAGGACCCCATTGAATGCTATACTGGGGTATTCACAACTGTTACTCAGAGAACCCACTTTGCCTGCAAATTACAGGGAACCCGTTGAAATGATTGAAATCAGTGGCGCTCATTTGATGGCTCTGATCGACGATATTCTTGATTTTTCGAAAATTCAATCAGGACAGTCAGAACTGAGACCTGTGGTTTTTGACATCGTTTCACTTTGTAAAATCCTGGATGGGTGGTTTGTCGAACGCTGCGCTTCCAAAGGCTTGCGATGGCAAGTTGTTGGCCCTGCGGCTGAAAAATGTTTCGTCCATGGCGATGAATCAAAACTGCGTCAGGTTTTACTGAACCTGCTGAGTAATTCGATCAAGTTCTCCAATGAAGGAACGGTAACCTTGCGAGTTGCAGAGAACCCTGACAAGCCAGGAATTTGGCGATTTGAAGTTTCAGACACTGGACCAGGGATTCCTGAGTCTGCTCAGCAAAAAATCTTTGAGCCATTTGTTCAGCATGACGCTGGAATCAGTAAAGGTGGAACAGGATTGGGATTGGCTATTGCCAGCAGGCATGTTGAATTGATGGGGGGTAAACTTCAGTTGGAATCGAAAGTAGACAAGGGAGCTACTTTCTATTTTGAGATTGCATTGTCCAAGCTGGATGCAGGTCCGGACACCCTATCCTCCAAGAAAAGCTTGATCAGTCATCCGTACGCAGTCACAGACTCAGAGAAAGTCAGGACTCTACCGGAAGGTGTGACTCTCAGGGCGATGATTGTTGACGATGTGCAAGTGAATCGAGAGGTTATGCAGGAGTCACTGGCTCGGATCGGAGTGCAGACGTGGTCAGCCAGGGATGGGCAGGAGGCTATCGAGTTATTGGCTGATTTGGATTGTAAAATAGATGTTATTTTCATGGATATCCGAATGCCTAGAATGGATGGCAAAACAGCCTTGAAAAAAATTCAGAGCCAGTTGCCAGGGGAGAAGCCGTCTGTCATTGCGTTCAGCGCATCCACTCTTGAACAGGAGCAGAAAGAACTATTAGATATAGGGTTCGATGGGTTTTTCCCAAAACCATTCAGGTTTGTTGATCTTGAAAGTTTAATTGCTAAATTGATTAATGCTCCGTTGGTAGTTGGCGGGAATGAGGCTGGTATTCAGAGAAGTATGGATGTGGATGGCGAAAGGGATTGGATTGATGTCAGAAGTGCAAGTGGTGAAGCCGAAATTTCTGCAAGTTTACTGAATGAAATGATGCAGGCTATAGATTATGGGCAGATAACGGAATTAGATCGATTGCTGAATCAATATAGTGAACAAGGCGACTTACAAGGAAAGTGGGTAAGTAAGAATCGGAAACATTTGCAGCGTCTGGAACTATCCAGGTTGAAGGAAGAGTTGCAGAAGCTGAGGGTTTGCTGAGGTAGTTAGAGTTAAAAGGAATAAAAAAGCTCCCGAACGTTTCAATCCCGAGAGCTGGAATACCTGGCATGAAGTCTCGCTCATTCCAGGCATTTTGAATGGATTGTTCAAATAGTTGTTATTTCATTCGGCTGAAGCTTTGCTGAAGAATCTGCCAATCTTTCAATCCCTGGGTTTTAACTTGAGCCCGAGCCTGAATCTGATCTTCGAGGTCATTTTTTGAAGGACGGTCTACCTTATAAAAAATTCCGAAATATCCTGGGAATGCTTTTTCTGCGAGTTGATACGCAGCCACCTCATCAGTGACATCGTGGTCTTGTGGAACTTCAGGAAACTCGCCACCTTTGCGTGGGTCTGCGGCATCAAAAGCGCCGGGGTAGAACTCAACACACTCGCTCAAGCACTCCACGACGCTGAAACCTTTATGGTCTGCAGCTGCCTCCATAACAGAAAGTAGATGTTTCGGATTTTTTGCTGTGGTGCGAGCAACGAAAGTAGCCCCTGCAGAAATCAACTGCTTCATAGGGTTGATGGGACGGTCAATTGCTCCTGTGATATCCGTTTTACTTTTAAATCCCTCTGGAGAAGTTGGGGAAGTTTGCTTCTTTGTCAGGCCATAGACGAAGTTGTCCATGATGACATAGGTCAGGTTTACATTTTTACGGGCTGTGTGATTCAGGTGGTTTCCGCCAATCGAAAAGGCATCGCCATCGCCACCGAAGACAAATAAATTCAAATCCTGTCGGCTCAGAGAGATTCCTGTTGCGAATGGCAGCGCTCGACCATGGATATAATGTGCTCCATGGCCCTGAACAAAATAGGGGAACCGGCTGGAGCAACCAATGCCGGCTACGGTTGTGATATTTTCATGCCAGTAACCTTTGTTAGCCAGCATTTTGAAGTAAAGGGCCAGAACAGAAAAGTCTCCACATCCCGGACACCAGGTGGGGTGATCAGCCGAGATCTCTTTCTTGGTTAATGGCTTTCTGGATTCAGTTTCGGCGGTGATCGCGCTCATGTGAAATTATAAATCAGGTTGTAAATTTACGAAACGTTTCCTGGGTTTTATCCCAATTAATTACTCAGGCATTCATGCTTTGCAGGCGTTCCTGAACCAACGAGATGATTTCCTTGACCTTGAAAGTCAGCCCATCTGTTTTACAAATACTCTGGATTTTTGGGTTTGCATATCTGCCTCTAAGCAGTGAGGCAAACTGACCATATCCGTAAAGACCCTCATCGTTTAATTCGATGACATAAATATGCTCGAAGCTTTCAAAAATAGTTTCCAGGCCGTCAGGTAACGGGTTGATATGCTTGATGTGCAATGAACTGAAATTCAATCCTTGCTGCCGGGCCAGGTCAGTCGCCTCTTTAATGGGGCCTTGAGTAGACCCCCATCCTATAAGCAGTACATCTCCGGTTTCCGGACCATGCACCTCAGGAGTAGGAATAGAAGCAGCCAGGTTGCGAAGTTTGTTGCGACGCTTGGCGACCATTTTCTTATGAAGAGCCGGAGCGCCAGATGGATGGCCCATTTCATCGTGTTCCAATCCAGTGGCAACCGGATACTTACCATCCAGAATCCGCGTTCCCGGGGCTTTGCGTGGCGAAGTTCCACCGGGAGCGTCAAGGTTGTATGGTTTATATGAATCCACTGGCGTGAGATCTGGCGTCAAATCCTGACAGATATTTTCAAGATCCGGCTCGTCAAATGCCTCAATTCGTGTGGCAATTGACTGATCGGTGAGAATAAAGACAGGAACGTTATATTCGCTCGCGATTTTAACTGCTTCAATCGCGGTATAAAATGCATCCTCTACATTGGAAGGAGCCAGCACAACACGTGGGGAATCCCCGTGTCCTCCGTAAATAGCGATATTAAGATCAGATTGCTCAACAT
>JAUIHU010000053.1 GCA_030432175.1 Verrucomicrobiia bacterium
GCGGCGATTTTCAAATATTGGGTTCCGTGAGTAATGACCGGTTCTGAATCAGTAAACCGGGTCATCATCCACTCAGCGCTTACCCAAAGAGCCGCTCCACCAATTAGTGTCATCCAGAAACCGTATTTCAATCCGGTGGTCCAGGTTTCTTTGACTCGATCCAATTTTCGGGCTCCGTTATTTTGTCCGCTGAGTGTCATCACTGCGACGTTCAGTCCAATTGTAGGGAGGAGTAGAATCTGCTCCACTCGCGTCGCTACGCCATAAGCAGCCACCCCATCCGGACCAAAATCACTGATGAACCAGGTGATGATGAATATTCCCAGCGCCACCGTCATCATGTTCAGGCTGGCCGGGAATCCCTGATAAGCAATATCTTTGAAACATTTCAAATTGGGCTTGAGTTCAACTGCTTTGAGATTGCCGGATTCAAATAACCGGGATTGGAGCGCACGATATCCCAGATAAAATGTTCCTGTGATTTGGATGACGACTGTCGCTAACGCGATTCCGCGAACTCCCATAGCCGGCAAACCTAAGCCTCCGTTCATAAACCATGGATCCAGGATGAGATTGGCGACGAAACCAGAGATCAGCAGATTTCGATAAGTGTGAGTGTTTCCTTGGGCAGTCAACGAAGCATTGATGATTTGCTGAGCCAGAAAGAAGGCAGTTGCGGCCAGAAGAGTGTTCATATACTTCAGGGTAAGCGCCAGATATTCTTCCTTGGCTCCAAGTAGTTCGAATAATCGAGGAGCTGCCCAAAAACCGAATAGCATGATGAAGACGGAAAGGATCAAACCGAAGACGACTGCTTGAATGGCAAATTGTCGGGCGGTTTCAGCAGAATCCTCTCCCAAAGCGTTTGAGATCAGGGCGGTAGCCCCTTGCGAAATTCCAGCAGCAAAGGCAATCAGGATGAAGAAAACTGGAAAGGACAAGGAGAGCGCCGCTAGCGCCTCAGTGGACACCATCCCTGCATAGTATGTGTCCACGACGTTATACATCGTGTTAAAAAAGTAACCAATACTAGCAGGAACGGCGATTTTTCTGATTAATTCCGGGATAGGATCCTGAGTTAAGTTCATACCATTGATTCCGTTAAATCCGAAACTGGACTGATTTAATGGGGAATACCAACATTTTTCGGTATACTAATTTCTGGGAACAAACATTTTGAATGTCATAACCACAGATCACTAAAAAACAGTCAAAAGGTAGAAAGAGAATCGTCGCACTCTCTGTTTCTCTGCTATTCATGATGCACATACGATTGGAAGAAGTGTTTCATTTATGTTACAGAATTGAGTATGCGATTCGATTCAAAGCTGATTAATGGCGTTTTTATTCGGTTTGGTCATAGGTTCATGATGTTTGGGGCGATGTTGGCCTTGGGAAATCTGAATCATCAAGCTGATGCTGAACACATTGACCCTATTTCAGCAATTGGTATCTGGGACTTTGATTCAGCTGAGAATGTTGATGGTGTAATTTTGGATGAATTAGCTGGTACGCCATTGGAACTAATTGGCGGCGCGGAATTGAGTCCTGAGGGAGAAGGTCGAACCGGGACTGGGAATGATCGAGCGTTATCATTGGGAGAATCCGGGGGCATGGCTAATCCGACACACGCGCGAGTCACCAATCAGGATCCAGCAGGTGGAGATTTTCTGGATCGACTCAATCAATCAAATTCAAGCGATCAGTTGACTGTAACTTTCTGGCAGCGATGGGCTTTAGGCTCTGTTTCAAATAGTTCGTCAGTCTGGTTTGCGTCTCCTTCGGCTGGAGCCGGATCGGGTGATCGAGGGTTTCAAGCGCATCTGCCTTGGGGAAACGGTATTGTTTATTTTGACACTGCTGGATGCTGTGGAACTCCAGGTAATCGGTTGAATGGCGGGTTAGAATCGTTGAACCCGGCGGTGAACTGGGAGGAGTGGACCCATGTGGCATTGGTAAAGAATGGAGGATCAAAGCAAGTCTGGGTGAATGGTCAATTGGCTCTCGACCAAAGTTCCGGGGCTTTTCCATTAGCTAACGATTGGACATCCATGTATATCGCCCAATCTCCGACCGAACCGGATGTGGCTTTTCACGGATGGGTGGACGATGTGGCGGTGTTCGGTTCGGCGTTGAAGCAAGAGCAAATCGAGGAATTGGCAAGCGGCGCCAAACCGAATGATCTCATTGCCCCGCCAGAAGAATGGCCACCCAGAATTAACGAAATCTTTCCTGAAGATGGTACCGGATTTCATCCAGTTAATGGGGGATTGAGTTTTCGAGTTAGCGTTGTTGAGCCAAACCAGATCCGTTCAAACTCCATACAGTTGACATTGAATGGGATGGATGTCTCATCGAGACTCACCTTGGAAGGAGGTCCACAAGAGTGGATCGCCACTTACTCAGAATCGCTGACCCCAAACCAAGATTACGCGGCTGAAATTTGGGTGTCAGATATTTCAGGACGGGAAAGTGAGCGGATCTGGAATTTTGACACCCAGGAAGGACCACCGGTTTCGGAGCTGATGAACTATGCCGTTGGAGCCGAGTCTTACATGATGAGGTTTAATGATTCTCTACCACCCACAGAATATGGAAACGACGGAAACTATGACACCCACACAGAAAGCACACCACGCGCCGTTGGATCTTATTTTGAGGTGGATTTGGGAGAAGAACGCGCACTTTATCAGGTTCGTGTGTTTCCAGCTGATGGGTTTCAAAGTCGAATGACGCATACTACGGTCCGGATTTATGACGACAATCATGATTCGATATTTTCCGAACATTTGGGAGGGACGGATCCGGTTTTCGATGTCTGGACGCCAGGGCCAGTCTTCGGGCGTTATGTTCGGGTTGGGTTTGAGAATAAAGAACGCTCTGAGCCAGGTACTTTTTGGTACTTGGGTGTGAAGGAGCTGGAAACCTTTGGCCGCCCCAAAGAAGAGGTTGGTATTTTGAATTTTGATGTCGACCAGACGGAGATTTCCGCAGGAGAAGAAGTGACGTTGAGTTGGCAAGTGGAAGATGTAAGAGGTCTGACGATTTATCCAGTGGATGAAAATGTCTTGCCTGTCACGAATTCTGACGGGCGTGGTGAATTGAAGCTAAATCTAATTGAAACCACTGAATTTACTTTAGTGGCTGAACTGTCCGGAGAAATTCTGACCAGAAGTATCACGGTTGAGGTGGGTGGGATATCGTTGCCTCCACAGATCAATGAAATTGTGGCAGACAATCAATTTTCGCTGGAGGACGGATTTGGGGATGCTCCTGATTGGATCGAAATCCACAATCCGAATAATCAGCCACTCGATCTCGCAGGGCATGGACTAACCGACGATCCGGCGGATGCCATGAAATGGGTGTTTCCGGCAGGAGTGATTCTGGAACCGCATTCCAACCTCATCCTGTTTGCCTCCGGCAGGGATATTTTTGACACCCAAGAAGAAGGCTGGCACACGAACTTTGCGTTGGACAACGCTGGAGAGTCCTTGGCTTTGGTAGCTCCGGACGGGATTACGATTTTGGATGTCCTGGAAAATTTCCCAGCGCAAAGGGAGGACCTCGCCTACGGTCGAACCATGAAAGGAGAATGGGCTTTTCTAGAAACATCACCCGGAGGGCCTAACATCTCAACGGCTTACCTGGGTTGGTTGCGTCCTGTGACATTTAGCCAGACACGTGGTTTCTTTGAGGAAGCTTTCAGCTTGGGTTTGAGTCATGAGGATCCAGACGCGGAAATTTGGATGTCCAATAATGGAGGAGCTACAGAATCTCTGTACGAAGAGTCTTTCTTGGTAGATGGAAATCTTTCAGTGAGGGTGGATGTTCGAAAATCAGGCTTTAAATCACCTTCCATCCAATCTCACACATTCCTGTTTATAGAAGACACCTTGCAGGCTTCGAATATGGACCAAGGGATTTTGGGTGTCACCGAATTTCGGCAGCGCGCGCGTCAGGGATTGATGGATTTGCCGACAATCAGTGTTTCGGTGGATCAATTGCCGGATGATTGGGATGAGCGTCCGGCTTCGGTTGAAATTTTCCTGCCTGGAAATGACCCAATTTTTGAAAATGCAGGGGTGGAACGATTTGGTGGAGCCTGGACAAATTTTGACAAGAAAAACTACCGGCTGAAATTCCGATCAGAGTATGGCGCGAAGAAATTGGAAGCGCCTCTTTTTGATGGATTTGATATGGGCTTTCAGGTCGTGGATCGGTTTGATGAGATTGACCTACGAGCAGGTGGGCACGATATGTCTTCCCGTGGATTTTACATGTCAGCCCGGTTTAGCGAGGATTCGATGCTGGAAATGGGAAGCCTGAACCCACATGGACGTTATGTGCACCTCTATTTCAATGGTGAATATTGGGGGCAATACCACATGAGGGAGCGACTTACGGACGCATTCCTGGCGGATTATCTGGGCGGCCAGACTTCTGATTACACGAATGTGCGAGGCAATGACAATGACGGTAGTAATTTCATTTTAGGAACCCCGGACCCGATTAACCGAGATCCATGGATGAATGTTCTGGCAGCCAAAGGTGATTATGAAGAAATCCGCCAATGGGTGGATGTCCAACATCTTATTGATTTCATGTTGATGTGGTACTTCGGGAATGCTGAATCTGAGTATCGTTCGGCAGGCCCAATTCAGCCTGGATCAGGGTTCAAATTCTGGCTGGGAGATGCTGATGGGCATATCAGGGCTCCTGGTGATAGAACTAGCAACTCAGGCCCTGCAGGGATTTTTGGGTCACTCGTCAATGAGGGACATCCAGATTTTATGATCCTGCTGGCGGATCGAGCCCAGATGCATTTATTCAATGGAGGAGCTTTGAGTCCAGAGCGAAATGTGCAGCGATTGGAACGGCGTATGCAGGAAATTCAAAATAGCCTGGTGGCTGAATCAGCTCGATGGGGTTATCGCAGTCCAAGCAGTTGGGAGAACGCAGCTCAGGATGCGATAGAGAACCTTTTCCCGACACAAACACAGACACTGGCTTCCCGATTACGATCCCGAGGCTTGTTCCCTGCCTTGGACGCTCCGGTTTTGGGGCAGCATGGGGGAGTGATAGAAAATGGAACACTAGTGGACATCCAAACAAGCGGGGGAACGATCTACTACACTCTGGATGGGACAGATCCACGATTGCCTGGTGGCGCAATTCTTTCTGACGCCATGATTTTGGGTGGGGGCGGATCTTCTAACGTTATTGGACCTAACGGTGAATGGGATTATCTGGATATAGGGCAGGCTCCAACAGAGGGTTGGACCGGTTTGGATTATGATTCAGCTGGATGGAAAACCGGAAACGCTCCATTAGGATATGGAGATTCAGGTATGGCTACAACACTGGATTTCGGGCCTCAATCCAACAATAAATACAGCGCTTATTATTTTCGGAGAGAATTTGAGATGGATGATCCCTCTGCGCTCGATCGAGTGACATTGAATGTCGTTCGTGACGACGGAGTAGCGGTCTATCTGAATGGTGTTGAGATTGCTCGGGATAACTTACCAGCAGGCAATTTAAATTATGACACCCAAGCATTATCCGCTGCTGGCGGTGGCGATGAAACATTGGTTCGAGAGTTTGATTTGCCTGGAGAATTGCTGCGGCCAGGGAAGAATCTTCTGGCAGCGGAAGTGCATCAGGTTTCTGGGTCCAGTTCTGATTTGAGATTCGATGCGTGGCTGAGGAGTTCGGTGTCGATGGAAATTGCTCTGAGTCCGGGGGATTGGTTTAAAGGTCGGGTATTTGATGGGACGAGTTGGAGCGCTCTGACCGAAGCTGAATTTTTCAGTGAGGCGGCGATTGCTCCTCAATCAGGGGACTTGGTCATATCTGAAATTCATTATAATCCAGATGGATCAGACGAGTATGAGTTTATTGAGTTGATGAATATCAGTGACAAGACTTTGGATCTATCAGGAATCCGAATCAGTGGCGGTGTTGATTTACTGGCGGGTGAAGGTATTCGAATGGCGCCGGGTGGATTTTTTTTGGGTGTCGAGAATTTGGAGGCGTTCGTGCAGCGGTATATGGAATCAACATCCGACTACTATTTTCCGGACATCCAGGTAATGGGAGTTTGGAATGGACGCCTGGATGATGCAGGGGAACTTATTGAAATTCGTGACAGGCAAGGAAAATTACTGGTTTCGGTAAATTATGACAATGCTGACCCCTGGCCTGTTTCCCCGGATGGAGACGGAAGTTCTCTTGAACTGATTGATCCATTTTCAGCCTCAACCGGTGAAACTGGTGTTTCAGTTATTTTGGATGATGCTGATTTATGGCGAGCGAGTCTACTTTACCATGGCAGTCCTGGGAGGGTTGGCTCTTCAATAGACAAGGTTGTTTTGAATATTCAGTCACCACTAGATAATGGGCAGTATAAATTGACCTGGGAGGCGAACTTGGGTTTGAAATATCGATTAGAAATGAAATCTGATTTGAAATCTTCAGTTTGGGAAGAAATAGAAGTGATCGAACCTGCTTCAAATGGAATCGTTGAGGTTGATTTAAATACTGGACCAGATAATTGGCAGCAATTTTATCGCCTGCAAATTCAGTCATTAGAGTAATTGTTCCATGTAGTATTGAAAATATTTGACACCCAAAAATAAAAAACTCGCCCCCAAGGGGCGGCGGAATTAACTCCTCTTTCTATTAAACGCTTTGATGAAGCTAATTTGGGTGTCAAATAAAAAACTTTTTCCTTTCTTGACTTTTTGGGGTCTTGAGTTGAATTAGTATTAGTAGTTTCAACCAAAAGGAGGTGGAACATGCCTAATTCTAGAAAATCTGTTATAATATCTGGGGAGCCAGTTGTGGTTCATTGTGAAAGTCGTTGTGTTAGAAGAGCTTGGTTGTGTGGGTGGGATCCGCTTACAGAGAAAAGCTATGAGCATCGACGGTTTGTTATCTACGAGTTACTTAAAAAATACTCCCAAGTCTTCGCTTTGGAGTTATTTGCGTGTTCGGTTTTGCACAATCACTATCATTTTGTTGCCCGTATTGATCCTCATATGGCAAACGGATGGTCGGACGAAGAAGTCGTCAGGAGGTGGGACCAGGTTTATTCGGTTAGAAAAGTGTTCACAGGCGTATCCGGAGACTTGGATGAAGATATATTAAAAAAAGCTTTAGCAAGACCTGATCTAATTAAAGAATGGCGGTCCAGGTTGTGTTGCATCAGCTGGTTCATGAAGCAGATTAATGAACCAATGGCAAGGATGGCTAATAAAGAGGATGGGTGCAAAGGACGGTTTTGGGAAGGGCGCTTCAAATGTCAACGCCTGGAGGATGAAGGAGCTGTGCTGGCATCTATGACTTATGTGGATCTTAATCCTGTTCGTGCCGGTGTGGCTGAGACTCCAGAGGAGAGTGATTTTACGAGCGTTCAAGATCGGATAATGTCCATGAAAGGCGCTGAGTCGGGAACTGCTGATAGGGTAGATGCCGATCAACAGCGAATGAACAGTCACGATCGAAGCTCTAAACAGCGAGAAGCCAGGGCGGATTGGTTGACGCCAATAGAGAACATAAAGATAGGTTTGGGGGATCGGAGTTGGCTTTTGAAATTAGAAGATTATCTGGAAATAGTGGATACGACCGGACGCATTATTAAAAGTAATAAAAAAGGTTTTATCCCATCTAATTTGGAGCCTGTTTTATCTCGAATGAAGTTATGTCAGAATCATTGGATTCAGACTGTGCTGGGTTTTGGAAGCGGGTTTTATCGAGTTGCCGGATCTGTCAGTAAAATGATTGAGATAGCCAAGTCACTTGGGCAGAGATGGATGCGGGGGATGAATTTTAGTAAGGAGGTGTACGTAAGCGCATAAGGATTGAGAATTTCAGAAAATCTGATACATGGCTATTCAGGTTGGGTTATTGTAAATATTTTGAAAGTCAAGATTTATCTGGAACGCTCTCAAACTCTGCCTTGCTGTAAAGCTCCTGGCGCCATATAAATGAAGGCAGGAATTGATACATGAAAACTTTTGCAGAACTTGGATTCCCCGGTCGGATGATTGCGGTGGAAGGAGTGGATGGAGCCGGTAAAACAACCCAGGTCCACCTCCTGAGGCGATGGCTTGAGGGGCAGGGGCTCAAAGTGTTTCTCAGTGAATGGAATTCTTCGGTATTAGTGAAAAACGCGACGACCAAAGGTAAGAAAAGCGCTTTGTTGACACCTACAACTTTCAGTTTGGTGCATGCGACTGATTTTGCAGATTGTTATGAGCGTCAACTTGTGCCTTTGCTGAAAGCTGGATATATCGTGCTATGTGATCGTTACATTTTTACCGCTTTCGCTAGAGACACAGTTCGTGGCTGTCCAGCAAAATGGGTTCGGAATATTTACGATTTTGCGGCGCTACCGGATATGACTTTTTTTCTCAAAGCGCCATTGCATGTTACTTTAAAGCGGGCATTGGATACGCGTCCGAGACTCAATTATTTCGAAGCTGGTATGGACTTGAGGTTATCGAATGACACTTATGAAAGCTTTAAGATATTGCAAGGGCGCATTCTGGAAGATTACCTTGGCATGAGTGGAGAATTTGACTTTTTCTCTATAGAAGCCAGAGATCCGGTGGAAAGCCAGCAGGCCATTATACGCAAACTCATTAGCGCAAATTTGAACCTTCAAGATTATCGCTCCTAAGTATCAAGAAGGAAAGAAATCTGTAGATGACTGCAAATCCTCGACAATCAAGAAAACCTCGCATGAGTAATAAAATTACGCGATCAGTCCCTGTAGAAATTCATGCTGCTCCTCCGGTTTCAACGAGAAAAGATTTTTATGGTGACGGTATTCCTGGTGTGAATCCGGGGGAACTGCGCGGGAGGTTGATAGTCATTGAAGGAGCGGATGGGTCGGGAAGGTCTACACAAATTTCCCGTTTAACTAAATGGCTCGAAACTCGTGGGCATGCCACTATTTCGGTTGGAATCAAACGCTCTACTTTGGTCAGTGAGGAACTTGAGAAAGCCAAGCAAGGTAATATCCTGGGCCGCACTACCATGAGTTTGTTCTATGCAACTGATTTCGCAGATCAATTAGAAAACACCATCATTCCGGCATTGAAAGCAGGATTCATGGTCTTGGCAGATCGATATATTTACACATTAATGGTTCGGGATTTGGTTCGGGGTGTCAATGAATCTTGGCTCGATAACGTTTATGGAATTGCTCTGATTCCAGATGTGGTTTTTTATTTGAAAGTTTCTCCAGAACGTTTGGTAATGAGAAATTTTAGCAAACATTTTGCCCTCGATTATTGGGAGAGCGGTATGGATTTGGGGTTGTCTCGTGACATGTTTGATAGCTTTACTGAATATCAAGGCTTGGTTATCCGCCAGTTTAAAAAGCTACAAAAAAAATATCACTTTGACATGATTGATGGAGATCGTTCGGTCAATGATGTGTATGAAGATCTTAGGCAAAGAATCCAGCAAAGAATTGAACCGGCAAATTCAGGAAAATAATTTTAATTTAGATTTAACTGAACACACATTGTGACCGAATCTAACTCAAACTATGTGGTCGGTGTCGATTTGGGAGGCACCAAGATTTTGGCTGGCGTTTATGATGCTAATCAAAATTGCCTCGGATCTGTCAAGAAGAGCACAAAAGCGGATAGGGGGCCGAAAGAAGTTGTGAAACGAATTGCGCGTTGCATCATGGATGCCGTGGATGAGTGCGATTTAAAGCTTTCGCAGATTAAGGGAATCGGAATTGGAGCGCCTGGGTCAGTAGATCCAGATCAAGGGATTGTTCTGTTTGCCCCCAATCTGAAGTGGAAGGACTTCCCTCTGGCCGAGCAGTTAAAGAAACGCCTTAAAGTTGATGTATTTCTGGAGAATGATTGTAACGTTTGCGCTTTGGGCGCCTATCACGGAGAGCTTAAGGGTGAACCGGAAAGCATGGTTGGGATTTTTCTTGGCACGGGTATCGGTGGTGGCCTGATCTTCAACCGCGAATTACACAGAGGTTTCAATAAAACTGCAGGAGAGATCGGACATATGGTGATTGATATGCATGGACCGATCTGTGGTTGCGGCAAAAACGGTTGTTTTGAGGCTATTGCCGGACGAGCTTCAATATATCGTCATTTGCACGCAGAGGTGCAAAAAGGACGTGAAACGGTTCTGACAACAATGCTGGGTAAGGATTTGAAAGGCATGAAAAGTGGTAGCCTGAAAAAGGCGATGAAACGTCGGGACCCACTGGTTTCAGAAACTATTTTGCGTGCTGCGGAGGCGACTGGAATTGCGGTAGCTAGTCTGATTAATGTGATTAACCCTGAAGTTGTATTGCTTGGAGGTGGGGTGATAGAAGCATTGGAGAGAGATATGATGCCAACAATCATTCAAAATGCTGAGCGCTATGCTATGCCAGGATCAATTGAGGGAATTCAGATTATCGCATCATCATTGGGTGACGACGCTGGAATTTATGGCTCTGCAGTACTCGCTCAAATGATGCTGGGCTGTTTCACTGCAGGCAGAACCAGTTCAGGTGATTAACGAAATCTGTATTCCCTGAAGACTGGGCCAGGGATTTCCAATGAAGTGATCCCTGGAATTATTCGAATCACCCACAACGGGTTCCATGCTTGACTTCTGCGGGACCTTCCTTCTAACAAAGCCCACCCTTCTCTTGGGCTGGATATTTCCAGTATTGCTTTCGAAGTTTCGTCAAGTGGATCTAATGGTAATATTGCCTGCTTGAGGGTAGCGGTTGCAATTTCGTTCCAGCCATCCAATAACTCTGTATTAATTGTCCAATAAAATTTTGAAGTATTAGCTAAATCAGTGGAATGATCCCTATATATGAAAGATCCATCCGGGTTAAGTCGCGTGAAAATAACAGGTTTCCACCTATCGGCGCTCAGATTTTCGGTTTCCAGAACAGTCAATGCTTCGTTGGATGCTCCAACTATGAAGAGTTGAGTGTTTATTCCCGAACCATCAGAATTTTTGGGTGTCGCGAATTGATAATCGTAAATAACTGGACTGGCTTGGAAAGAATCACGCACAATCAGCTCCGGAGTCAAACGGGCTCTGAAATTCTCAGCTAAGTAAGGTTCAAGTAAATCTCCTGGCAGGCGATAAATCAAAGATCCATCTCCTGATAGGCGAACCTGTGTGACGGGATAATATGTTTCGGCGCCTGAATCAAGTTCGGCTTCAATCATTACGAATTGGTTGGGAGGGCCTTGAATAATCAACTCGAAATCACCATCAGGTAGTTGACGTGAAGTAAAAACTCTGGCAGGCGTTTCTTCAGGAGTAGATACGCGTCGGACTTCAAAGAACAGATTTATTCCGGTATTATCGGTTTTGTATTCAATCTCGATAAATCTGGTTTCAGGTATCGAAAATGATTGTACAAGATTCCATTGGACTAAATCAGAAGAAACAACCAGAAACCCTGTCTGTCCGGGATCTCCAGTGACAATGATTTGGTAACTGTTGGCAGAAAGTTGTTCGGACCTGAACACGGAAGGCTCTTTGTCCCAGACCGGTGGATTTTCTACCACCAGACCTTCGACCAAGGTTGGAATTTCTCTGATCGAACTGAGAGCTGGAGTTCCCAACTGGCCAGAATCATCTAAGCCCCACCCGTAGAGGCTACCATCAGTTTGGAGCCCAAGGCTATGGTTCTCTCCTAATGCCAGAAACTCCCAGCGCGTTTCCGGTTCGACAGGTTTTGGAGTCCATTGTGATTCATCAGATTCAAATCCCAACCTGCCGTTGTCAACCGCGCCCCATCCCCAAAGCGATCCATCCTGCCGGATACCCATTGAATGATAAAATCCAGCGTAAATTTCAGCCCAATCATTGTCAGTTCCAACTTGGCGTGGTGAAAGAACGTCTAATGCTGACTCATAACCCAATCTACCTTCAAATTGGAGGCCCCAGGACCAAAGAGTTCCATCTTCCTTGATGGCCATAGAATGGTAGAGTCCAGTTGCGATGGAAATCCATTTATCCTGACTTAAGCGACTGGGTACAATTCTTTGATTTTTATCACCTCTTCCCAACTGACCATAGCGGTTGGTTCCCCAGACATAGAGTTGACCATTTTGTTTGAGCGCCATTGTATGAGAAGTGCCGACATCCACAAATGCCCAGTCAGAATCAAAACCAATTTTCCTGGGTTCAGTGACCTCAATGGCAGAGCCATTCCCCAATTCATAGTTCTTATTATTGCCCCAGCCCCAGAGGCTTCCGTCAGCGCGAATCGCCATGTTATTAAGGTTTCCACTGGAAATCTGTACCCAATCAGCCGGATCGCTAATTTGGACAGGCGTCAATCGATCTTCTTGAGTGCCGTCACCCAATTGATGGAAATCATTGTCACCCCATGCCCAAAGTGTACCATCTTTCTTCAACCCAATTGAA
>JAUIHU010000054.1 GCA_030432175.1 Verrucomicrobiia bacterium
AAATCTTTGACCCGAAAGAAGGTCTTCAGAGCATTTTCGGTTTCGAGTACCCAGTACCCATCTGCAGGCCCAATCACATCCAATACCTCCCAACCATTTTTCTTGTGGGTGATGATCTCTGGCACTCCTCCAGCGCCAGCGGCAATTGGCGGTTTCCCCATCGCCATGGCTTCAATAAGTGTTCTGCCAAACGGCTCCGGTTTGACGGATGTATGGAATAAAATATCCAGCCCCGCCAATGCTTTTTCCACCTGCGACTGGAACGGAATCCATCGGACACAGGATTTCAGAGATTTTGATTGTTCCACTCTTTGTCTTAGCTCCGCTTCATAAGCCTGATCCTCATTGAATGCTTTTCCAATCATGACAAATGTAATCGGACGATGATTTTGCTGAGTCCACTGGTCTGCTATATCCAGGAAGAGATCCGGACCTTTCCACGGAGTAAAACGCCCGACCAGACCAACTGTCAGAGAGTCTTCAGGAATATCAAACGACTTTCGGAACTGCTTGCTGATGGATGCTTCATTGGCGCTTAAATAACGCTGCACAGGAATACCATTTAAAACAGTATGCGCCTTCCAGGGAGGAACTCCACCGTTCAATAAAGCTTGCCGCGCATATTCAGAAACAGGCGCAAGCCGATGAGCCCTTCGAGCATTCCTGAAATACATAAAGCGGAAAAGCCAAGGAAAAAAATCTGCTGAAACGATGTCATTGACCCACCAGACCAGCGGGACATCTGCCTCTGAGCAGGCTCTCACTGCAGAAAAATGATCTTTATTGGAACAGGAGACAACGATCGAGGGACGCCATTCTCTGATCAGGCAGGAGAGATTATGAGAAGCAGCGCGTGAAGCCTGCCAGGCTTTGATCATGCCAAGTGGTGATGGAATTTTCCCCACCACTCGAAGCTGGTTCAGACTGGATCCCAATGAATGCGATAACAATTGAACGTCCAGTGAATCCAACCTCTCACGCAAAGGACTATTCGGGGCGCAGGCCACAGCGACTTCCCACGAAACATCATCCAGCCCGGGGACTGATTCAAGAAGCTCAACCAAATTGATTTCAGCGCCACCCAGAATTCGATCCACATGATCAATAAACAAAACCCTCTTCATGAAAAAATAACGTCAATGCAGCGATCTGTTCAGTCCAGTTGGTTGGCTGTCTGGTATGGGTAATAGCGCGCCCAGCCACCCATGGAAGCGCTATTTCGCGATTCTCCATATCAAGAACAAGGAACCAAGGATGAGAATTATAATAAATACTGTAAAATGTGGAAAGAGAAGAGAGTGGTAGGAACAGGATTCGAACCTGTGAAGGCAAAAGCCAGCAGATTTACAGTCTGCCCCCGTTGGCCGCTTGGGTATCCTACCAAAGTAAGTCTGATCAATGTTCAGTCGAAACTGATATGTGACAGCGGTCACTGACAACGGGCGCATATTAGACATCGGTTCATTCTCTTGTCAACCCTCTCTTGTTTCACTAAATTCCAATCATGTTTGAAGCGCTGAGTGAACGACTCCAAAAGTCATTTAAGAATCTGCGAGGTCTCGGGAAGATCACTGAGAGCAATGTCGCCGATTCGCTGAAAGAAGTGCGCATGGCGCTGCTGGAAGCCGACGTTAATTTCAAGGTAGCCAAGGAGTTCATCGAGAAGGTGAAAACCAAGGCTCTTGGACAGGAAGTGATCGTCAGCATTCAACCCGGCCAGCAGATTATCAAAATTATTCAGGATGAATTGACTGAATTGCTTGGGGCTGAAAGACAGGATCTGAAACTGGATGCGGCTCCTTCTTTCATCTTGATGGCAGGCTTGCATGGCTCTGGAAAAACCACCTCCTCGGGCAAGCTTGCCAAATTACTCAAAAAAGAGGGTAAAAAACCGCTTCTGGTCGCATGCGACGTTTACCGTCCGGCAGCTATGCAACAGCTGGAAACGGTAGGCGAACAAGTGGATGTTCCTGTTTTTTCTATTCGAGATGAGAAGGACCCGCTCAAAATAGCCAAACTGGCGACAAAGAAAGCCAAGGAAGAGGATCTGGACGTTGTCATCGTTGATACAGCCGGTCGACTACAGATTGACGAAGAGCTGGTGAAAGAGCTGATCCGCCTTCGCGATCTGTTGAAGCCTCAGGAGATTTTATTGACTCTGGACGCGGCGATTGGGCAGGAAGCGGTCAATGTGGCGACGCATTTTGATGAAGCTTTGGGAATATCAGGCGCGGTTTTGACGAAACTGGATGGGGATGCGCGAGGTGGGGCAGCGCTTAGTTTCAAGTCTGTTACCGGGAAGCCTATCAAATATGTCGGGGTTGGGGAGAAGTTAGAAGATTTTGAACCTTTCCACCCTCAGCGCATGGCGTCACGAATCCTGGGCATGGGCGATGTCGTCAGTCTGGTTGAAAAGGCAGCGGAGGCCGTAGATCAGGCAGAAGCGCAGCGACTGGAAGAAAGGATGCGGCGCGGTGACTTCAATCTGGATGATTTCCTGGGACAACTTCGTCAGATGAAACGACTAGGGCCTTTGGAGAACATTGTCGGGATGCTGCCGGGCGCAGGCAATATGACTAAGGGAATGGATTTTCAAAAAGGGGAAAAAGATTTTCGCCGAATGGAAGGCATGATCTGCGCCATGACACCAGGAGAAAGACAGAAACCCCAAATCTTGAATGCCCGAAGAAGGCAACGAATTGCAAAAGGTAGCGGAGTGAGCGTTGCTGAACTTAACAACATGTTAAAAAGATTTCAGCAGATGCAGCAAATGATGCGCAAAATGGGCAAGATGAAAAAAATGTTGATGGGTGGCGGAAAAGGCAAAGGGAAAATGCGTCTGCCCTTTTAATTCTGAAAGATTTCTATACTGTCAAAGCAAACAGCCGATAGTAACAACCATTATTTTTTGACAAATGAAATCAAAGACCTCAGTACTGCAGTTTTTAGGGACTGTGTTGATCTCTGCGAGCTTATCAACATCCAACGCACAAGAAAGCAGCTCATCTGCTGAATCCCGGAATAGTGATAGCGAAAAAGCTCGATTACAGGAAATTGAACTGGATCTGAATGAATCCCTGATGGATCCAGACAAAACCAGAAATCCGCATCGCATCCGGCTACAGGCTCAGGCCATGTTTAATGTGAGATTGGACGTGTCAAATGGCCAAAGCAATGTTGGCGCTGATACAACTACGGTAATGGATCGCACCTATGATAATGGTTTTGTGAACGATAACGGAACAGGTGGAGCGCTGACTGCGGATTGGGGTGTTTTGTCTCCTACGCAGTTTGATTCCGCAAATGGAACTGTGCTCTTTGACGCTGCTAGCCCTACAGGATCGGGAACAATTAAGAACGAAACTGAAGATCCTCAATTGGGTTTTGAACTAAGTTATGGATTTGAAATGGCGAAAGTCTGGGGAGGCTATGCAGGACTGGAGTTCGGGTTTGGCTATACAGATATTTCTGTAGATGGCATCCGCTCACGAAGAATTACGGATGCGTACACTTTTGTTCCAGCAGCGCCACCGTCTTTGCCAGAATTGTCTAAAACATTCACTCGCGGATTCACCGATACAGTTCTGGACTGGGATTCTTCTTTGTACTCTTTCCGTCTAGGACCATTTATTGAATGGGAGTTGTCCGATCGTTTTTCAGCCGGACTGGGTGGAGGTCCGTGGCTGGCGGTACTCGATAACCGGATCAGCATTAATGAAATCACGAGCTACGGGACCCGCCCCATGAGCAGTACAGCTTCTTCTTCAGAGTTTGGAGTCGGACTCTACACGGACGCCAGAGTCGCATTTGCGATTACTGAAAACTGGCAGGTTTATGGTGGCGCAAGGTACCAATTTCTCGACAGTGTAGGAGTGGAGACCGGCTCAGTGAGCGCTGAAATGAAAATGAACGCTTCAGTGACCACATTTACCGGGATTGGTTTTTCTTTTTAATGTAGTAAACGACAGATCTTCCACCGGTTGACTTTCCCAACCTGGAAAATCAAAATGCCACCACTCGATTCGCAAGGGCACAAATCCCTGCTGTGTCATGACTGATTGGAGCATCGTTCGATTACGACGGGCTTCATCAGTCATATCCTCATAATCCAAATGCGCTCGCTCGGAGAAATCATCAAACTCCGAAGGCATCTCAAGCCACTTCCCAGTCTCCTGGCTTTTTAGCGATACATCCACCGCTGTTCCCCGATTATGTCGTGATCCTTTGGATGGATGCGCGACATACATTTTACTTTCCTCAGGCGTCAAATCCCACATCACTCGGGTTATTGACAAGGGCCGGTATGCGTCGAGAACAACCAGTACAGCCCCTTGTGCCAGGAATTGTTTGGCCGCCAATTCAAGAGCCTCTGCTACAGGCCGCCTAAGAAATCCATGATTCTGAGAGTACAAAGCGCGTCCAAATACGTTTTCTACGCTAGCATAAACCATGGAAATCTCGACCGAAGGCGCAACCAATTCCAAGTCAACCCAATCCCAGACTGGATTTTTTCTGTTGATCATACTGCTCTTTTTTATTAGATATTCTCATTGTAAGCGAGGTTCACTTTCCAATTGTTGATATCGATCCGAAAACTGATTCTGTTTTCAGAAAATCAGTTTTTAATACCCGATCCTGGGTATAGATCCATACAATTTTCAAACGGGAACGTACGACCTCATTAAGATTTTCTGAAACAAGGAGCGAAAGGAGCTTGACGGAATCAAAAAGTTGGTTATTTCCGCCAAACACAGGTCATTATTGCTATTCATCAAAGGAGCGAACTTGATTATCCAGGCCGGAAAATCATCTGTGAACAAAAAAAGCATACTTTTAAAAACCTGACCAAACACAACACAACATACTATCCATGAACTACTTACATTTAATCATTAAAACCATAAAACCAGTAGATCTAATGAAAAAACAGGGAATTGGTCTCTCGGTTGCTAGGAAGACGGTAGCAACTAGCTCAACGGTTGGTGAGATGGGGTTCGGAACTAGAACGTCACTTCACCATGTTGAGTTGGTCGAAGCTTAAGTGGATCTAACACCTAAGGAATTTCGACCGGGAACGTTTGTTGAATAAGAACAAAATAAAGGAATACAGCATCCACGGGTTGTATCAACCCGTCACCGATGATTCCGAAAAAACTCAGACTATGAATAAATCCAAAAGTGGCTCCAATTCAAAAAATGACATGAAGACTGCGCAAGTGAAATATTCTGGTGATTCAGCAACTGCATTGGACGTCATGGAAAATGTCCAACCTGAGAATGTTCTCCGAGAAACACTGCGGATCAAGGATTACCAGGTAAATCTCCCAGCTGAAGACGAAACTAAACGTAAACGAGGCAATGAAAGAGCCAACTTCAGGATTCATCTCGTGGAGGAGCCTGAATCAAGAACGACGCAAGCAGCGGAAGCTCCGGTTCGAAAACAAAAAAAATCGAAAGCAGGGGCAGCATCGGAATCTACAAGTGATGGTGATTTTATTTTAAACACTTACCTGAACGATATTGGTAAAATCAGCCTGCTCACCCAGGAGGAAGAAATCGAACTGGCAGCCAGATATAAAGCCGGAGACGAATCAGCTAAAGACCAGATGGCGTTGGCCAATCTGCGTTTGGTCGTCAAAATTGCACGCGATTATGAAAATCTGGGACTTCCGTTGCTGGACCTGATCAGTGAAGGCAACATCGGACTTATGAAAGCAGTGGAACGGTTTGATCCGGCTAAAGGGGGGAAACTCTCAACTTATGGCAGCTGGTGGATCAAACAGAGCATTAAACGGGCGCTTGCCAATCAATCCAAAACGATTCGCCTGCCGGTGCACATGGTGGATAAGATTTCCAAAATGCGAAGAGCAATGAACCGGCTGAAGGAGCAATTAGGCAGAGAAGCCACCGATGAAGAAATTGCGTCAGAGATTAATGTACCGCTGCGAAAAGTAACTCACTGGAAGAATATTTCGGTACGTCCAGCGTCCTTAGACGCTCCTATCGGGGATGAAGAAAGTAATTCCTTTTCAGAACTTGTGGAAGATGAAAACGCAGCGACTCCATACGAACAATTGGAAGAAAAGACAGTGGCCAAAATGGTTCACTCATTGATGTCGGGTCTTACAGAAAGAGAGAATTTTATTCTGACATACCGTTACGGACTGGATGGAGATGGGGAAAAAACGCTTGAAGAGGTGGGACGCAAATTTGGTGTGACGAGGGAACGCGTCAGGCAGATTCAAAATTCTGCATTGAAAAAAATGCGCCGTGACCTCAATAAGCTCGAAAACCTCGAAGCAGCCTGAAAAGAATACTGATAGTAGCCAGGGGGGTTGCTATTTGTTCTTTTACAACGAACAACGGCTCAATATGCTGGCCGCAGTATTATGAGTTCAACCTCCGCACATTCCGAGTTTTCTGAAATCGCCAAGGCAATCCGCAATGTCCCGGATTTCCCCAAACCCGGTATTCAGTTCAAAGACATCACTCCTGTCCTGAAAGATCCAACCCTCTTTCAGGAAATCATCCACTGGATGGCCCAGCCGCACCGATCCAAGGACCTCGACGCAATAGTTGGCATTGACGCCAGAGGTTTCATCTTGGGAGCCGGTGTGGCTTTGGAATTGGGAGTTGGATTTGTTCCAATACGAAAAAAGGGTAAATTGCCTTATCAGACTCACGAAATTCAATACGATCTGGAATACGGCTCCAACACTATAGCGATCCACACGGATGCAATTCGCCCCGGAGGCAGAGTGATGGTTATTGATGATTTGCTGGCAACTGGTGGAACAGCTGCAGCGGCCATCCGATTGCTTCACAAAGTAAAAGCAGAGGTTGTTGAAGCCTGTTTCTTCGTAGAACTCGGATTTTTAAACGGACGTGAATCTATGCAGGGAACCCCGGTCAGGTCCATGCTCAATTATGAATGATTGAAGCTTTCTTGCGGGGTGACAGCCGGGGCCGTTTCATTTTGAACAAAGCCCACGAGGATCGAGTCCGAAATAATCAGAAAATCAACAAAAAGACTTTGAGAGGTTCTCAAGAAGACATTATGAAAATTTCAACTTTAGAAAGATTTTTTTCAGTTTTAGCAGTGAAAATTGCCAGCGCTGCAGTACTTGGCGTTGGTTTTGGTTTTGTTTTTCATAGTGTTGAAGCGCTGGCCGAACCTCCCACTAAAATCACTGACAAAGACAAGGCAGCAGACTCCGAGTCTTTGTCGCCAGCCAAATCCAGTCAAGAAGGTTCCACATTCTTCCGGTTTGTTGACTTGGGTCAAAACAAAGGCCGCCTTCAGACAGCGATTACTCATTATACTAATGAAGAAGGAGTCGCAGTGAGCTTGATAGGTGTTGTGCACATTGGGGACGCCAAGTATTACAAGAACCTGCAGGCCATTTTTAAAGACTATGACGCTCTGCTATATGAGATGGTCAAACCTGCTGATGACAGTTCAGCTCCTGGAAAACAAACCACCAGTTCAGTGAGTTCTATTCAGCGAGGGATGAAACGTTTGCTTGAATTGGAGTTTCAACTGGATGCTCTTGACTATGATCAGGAAAATTTTGTTCATGCGGACATGGATGTGGATACCTTTTTCCGAGTGCAGGATGAGCGTGGAGAAAGCATGCTATCATTAATGTTTCAATCCATGATGCAACAATGGAGCCAACAAATGAAAGGAAAGGGCCCAAGAATGAACCACTTCCAGTTATTGGCTGCTTTGTTAAACCCGGATCGAGCCCGAGCCCTGAAATACTTGCTGGCTCAGGAAATGGAAGCGATTGAATCGATGGTCGCAGGTTTGGATGGCAGCGATGGAGGTAAGGGGTCAGTCATCTTAACGGAGAGAAATAAAGTGGCTTTTGAAGTTCTGGAACGAGAAATAAAAGATGGAAAATTGAAATTAGGAGTATTCTATGGAGCTGCACACCTGCCGGATATGGAACGTCGCCTTTTTGACATGGGCTATCACCTGAAATCCACAGACTGGCTGACGGCTTGGGACATTCGCTAACAGTCTCCATTGTATCTGTTTCAACCTCGAACTCAATTGCTCGGGGTTTCTTTTCATTTCACTCTTTGAGTTTTCACCTCCTTCCGGTACATTCTTGTCCGGTTATATAGGCGCTTTTGATAACCAATTAATACCTGAAACCAATTTCCGCTAATCTACTGATTTTACGAAAGAATCCATGCTGTGGTGGTCTTTACAGCAACTTAAATCGAAAAATCCGGAAGTCCGCATCCACGCCATCGAAAAGATACGGGAAGCGGAAGACGAGAGAATTATCGAAGCTTTATATCTTTCGGCAACAAAAGATGTCGATTCAGGGGTTCGACTTTGCGCTGTCCGAAAAATAGAAGAAACACGCTGTGAAGCCGCTCAAGAGGCATTGCTTCAGTGCTTGAAGGACAAAGAAATGGAAATACAGGAAGCGGCTGCAAACGCACTGATGATTTTTGCAGACCGCAAAATGATTCCTTCATTGACCAAGCTCATCAAAGCTCGCCAAAGCAGTGTGCGATGGGTAGCGGCAAAAATTCTTGAGTCTCTGGATTGGTCCCCGAAAAACGAGCAAGAGCACGCCTACTTACTGGTCGCAACCAATCAATTGGATCGTGCAATTGATATGGGAGAACAGGCTGTAGCGGCGTTGGCCTTGATGCTCAACGATGATTTTTATTACAAAAGGCAAGCTTCAGTGGAAGCTCTGGGTAAGATTGGTGGGCAAAAAGTCATGCAATTGCTCGTCAGTCAGCCTTTAAAGGACAAAGACAGCCATGTAAAAGTCAGCGCCATCGAAACACTCGGCAGAATCGGCGACAATAGTGTTGTCGATCCCATCATTGTGACCCTGCGAGACCCGGACAACAGGGTGCGCGAAGCCGCAGCTGAAGCGTTGAGTCATATCGGAGACATCAGAGCTGTTGCGCCTTTGGCAGGACAACTGAAAGATCCAAGCTGGGATGTACGAAAAGCCTGTGTGGCAGCTTTGGCTTTAATCGGTAGAGATAAAAATGCGCGGGTAACCGAGCCGTTGGTGGAAGCTTTAAAAGATAGGGATCCTGATGTGCGTCAATCAGCGGCCGCTGCATTGGGTGAAGTGAAAGATTCTGCAGGCATCACGCCACTGATCCTGGCATTGAAAGATCCACATAACCCAGTGCGCCAGGCTGCTGCCGCTGCTTTAAAGAGGGTGGAATACGACTGGGAACTAACTCAGGGAGCATTGGATGCGCTGCCGGAATTGCAGAAGGACCTGAACCATAAAGATTACTGGGTTCGGCAATGCGCAGCTGATACAATTGAAGCGATTGAAGAAGCGCGGCAGAAAATCAATCCGGAAGAATTTGAGTCTGGCCCTGTTGAAAATCCAGGAGAGCGCGTTCTGGAAGCTCTGTCCGACCTGCTTGAAGACGAAGACAGGGACTTTCGCCTTGCAGCAGCACAAGCCCTGGGAAGGGTAGGAGACTTGCCGGCAACTGATCTTCTTGGGACTGCTTTGATGGATTCAGACAGTTGGGTGAGACTTTCTGCAGCTGAGTCATTGGATGGATTAAATTGGAGCCCTAAAGACCGTACATTACAGGCCCGACAGCTGGTTATTCTGAATAACTGGGACGCCGCAGCGGCAATGGGCGCTGATGCTATTGATGCCTTGGAAGCAGCTCGACATGAGCACAACATCTCTTCCAGGGTCGCTGCCACTGAAGCGCTGGCCCGAATGCAAGAGGCTCGGGCTTTCGATGCGCTGGGACTATTTCTTGAAGATGAGTCAGAGAATGTACGCAAATCAGCCACTGAAGCGCTGATTGGCGCAGGAAAAGAACCCAAAGATCCTGCACATCGCGCGCTGATGGCCTTGGAGCTGGATGACTGGGCCAGACTGAGCATGCTTGGTAAGTTTGCCATTCCTGGCCTGATCAACGTCATGAAAAACAGGTTTGAAAATGCAAATCGATATCAGCATGCCAGAGATACATTCCTTCAAATGAGACTTCACGCCTCTGAATGCGCCAGCTTATTGAGAGAATACCTGAATGATCCGGAAGTTGCTGAAGTGATTCTGGAGCGACTCTATAATATGGTTCATTCCGATAGCTCAAGATTTCCAGTCAACGAACTCAACCGCCTTGTTAAAATCAACCAGGTTGAACAGTACGAATACGAATTCGACATGGAATATGGAGGCTATATCCAGTCAGGCATGAAAACGATTGATTGTTCTCCATTAAAGGAGCTTTGTCAGACGGCTTTGCAAAAGCGCGCTTCAATTGCTTGAAATTCATCCAACAAAATCTTCGTTATCTTATAGTCAAATCCTGACCTGTTAGACATACTCTTCAAAAATTAAAACAGGTTGAAATTTCTTCAGACGTCTTACTTCTAATTCAGTCTGAAATTCTCTGATCAAATCTATGTCACAAGTAACTTCGTCATCACCTGGATTGTATTCAGAAATAGAAGCTCTTTACGATTCCGGGCTGTTTCTCAAGTCATTGGAAAATGGAAAAAGCCTGGGAGCTCCGGAAACCTGGGCGGATTTGGAGGGAATGATTCTTGGAGGACGCCTGATCGGTCAGTTGGGAAATCACCGACTATCTCGCTCGTTGTTGCTCAAAGCATATAGACGATTTCCCCGGAATCAGAAAGCGATTTACTATTACATTTGGGCGGCTCTGGAACGTTATGGCGCCATTTACGCCTGGGAAAAATCGGATCAACTTGGCCCGGTCACTAACGATCCAGCGTTACTGGCTGATTGGCACGGCCAGCGCGCTCAGATTGCATCAATGCTACGCGACTTTCAAACGGCCGAAGTGGAACTTCAGAAGGCTGCGGCATGCCAGGAACCGACCGCATGGTTTTTTCTGGAACAGCATCGAGTGGCTCGAGCAAAGGACCATTACGACGAAGCCGAGGAGAGTATTCTGCAATCCTTGAAACTGAATCCAGATTACCCCTCAGCCATTCGAGCCTGGGTGGATCTGCTGGAAATTACGGATCGAGAAGAGCAGGCGGTTAGAATTCTGGAAGAAAAATCCGCAACGCTGGAAAGCTGTCACCTTCAGGCAAAGTTAGCTAATTTATACATCGAAAGTGAACGGTATGACCAGGCCAGAAGGGCGCTGGACCGATTTGAGTCCCTTGCTGTTTATCCAGGCAAGTACTTGAAGACGTGGAAAAACTACCAACTTTTTGAAATCGAATGTCATCAGGGAAACTACTCTGCAGCCAGAGAGCTGGGACCCAAAATGGATGAGAAGTTTTTTGAAGGAATTTCGAAGAACATCAACAATTACTTTGAGAAAAACCCTGAAGGAAACCCCGTACGAAAAAAGCTCAATGTTGGATTTGTCCGGCAAAACCACCTCACCTGCGCGCCAGCAACTTTATCTACACTGAGTCGGTTTTGGAATCTACCCGTGGACCATCTCTCGATCGCAGAAGAGATTTGCTACGATGGAACATCCAGCCAAAGTGAACGCAAATGGGCTGAACAAAACGGTTTTTATGTCCGAGAATTCTCGGTGACATGGGAGTCAGCAGTGCAGTTGATTTCGATGGACGCTCCGTTCACACTGGCAACAGCCTCGGCAAACAGCGGACACCTCCAGGCAGTTATTGGATTTGATGAAGCGAAGCGAGCATTACTGATCAGGGATCCATTCGAAAGATCAACTCTGGAATTCAATATCGAAAGGCTCTTGGAAACACATCAGGCAACTGGGCCACGTGGGATGTTGATGGTTCCCGTATCACTGAGTGAGAAATTCAAATCGCTTCGATTGCCAGATGAAGAAGAGTACGATCATTTCTATCGTTTCCTGACCGCTCTGGACGAGCATCAACGGAAATCTGCCTCCAGTGAACTGGACTCAATGATAAAGAAAAACCGGGACCACCGACTCACACTCCAGGCCAGAGTCGCCCTTGCCTCCTACGACAGCAATCCTGAGGAATCCTGTAAATCTCTCAGCAAGTTGAATAAACTGTTTCCGAAAGACACACGTATTCAACTAAATAAACTTTACGCACTTCGCCAGATTGGCACATTACAACAGCGCCTCGAATGGTTAGAAGAATGTTGTGAAGGAGTGAATGCGCATCCTTTGTTGAGGATTTCGCTGGCCAGAGAACTGATTCTGGATGACCGCAACCGGCATCGTATTGGAGAGATTCTGCAAAGAGTACGAAGAACTACACCTGACACACTGGAGGAAGTGTATGAATCGGCTCGTTACTTCTGGCTTGGCGGCGATAGGGAGAGGGCGATGACATGGTATCGTTTCGCGGCCTGTCTGGGTGAAATGCGGGAAGCGTATGTACAAACCTACTTCAACAGCGCCCGCCTCACCGGACGGGTGGCTGAAGCGCTGGTTTTACTGGAAGACCGAATCGAAAACTTTGGATCC
>JAUIHU010000055.1 GCA_030432175.1 Verrucomicrobiia bacterium
GAAGATGCTGACCAGGATGGTTTGCCAGATGAATGGGAGAATGAACATTTCCAGTCGCTGACTTCTGGACCTCAAGCTGACCCGGACCAGGATGGATTGTCTAATCGAGTGGAACTGGCGCTCGGGCTGGATCCGTTGGACGCCGAATCATCGCTTCGGTTAATCATTGAGAGAGATCCGGAAACAAGAGCTTTCTGGTTGAGATGGAAATCTGCTAACGAAGGAACATTTCAGATTGAGTCCAAATCTCTGAACCCCAGCGCCGAATGGAGTGTTCTTGAGGTCCCGGTCACTATGATTGGCGGTGAAGCCCGTTCACGGCTGTCACCGGTTCAAACCGCAACATCACCATCACAAACATTCCGATTGAAATTTATATTGGATTGAGCGAGCCAAATTTAATCGCGCCCACTGACGGATGATTTAACTTTCAGAAGCCGTGGTCTTTTGTTAAAACCTAACCTGCTCAGTTTAGTTCAGGTCAGGTTTTCTGACATCAAACCGTGTTCTTACATTATGTCTTGCAGAATTCTTATCCAATGTGAAGGCTTCGAAAATTCAATTCTGGATCTTGAACCTGGTGTTTACACTCTAGGTTCAGCCCCGGATAACTCCATTCAACTTCCCTTGCCAGGAGTTGAAGAATTTCATGGGGAACTGGAAATTACTGAGGACGATCGGGTATTGGTCCGGGATGCTGGTTCGATGTCAGGAATGATGATTAATGGCGAACCGATTACCGAGTCGGTGTTAACATCATCCCATCCATTGTGCCTTGGAGAGGCAATGATCTCCTATCAACCATCCGCAGCATCAGCTCCAGACGCCCCGTCCCCAGCCCAATCATATCTCCAAACTGAGGAGACGGATGAGCCAGCAACATGGTGGGCCGCGTTACCAGGCGCGCTAGCTTATCCTATTATATCCACACTCGTTGTAGCTTTCATCTTCATCGGGATTTTCCTCAATCTTCCATTTGGTTTTGGGATCTTTGGCTTTATAGCCAGAGTGATACTTTTTGGATCGTTGGTATTTATTATGATGAATACCGTTTCCTCGGCAGCCGGCGGGGAATCGGCATATTCCTTAGGCAACTTTGTTGAATTCAGTCTTTCAGACAGCTACGAAGCCCTTTTACAGTACATAGGATTGATCCTGGTCTGTATGGGGCCAATGATATTGATCGATATTGGGTATGAAGGAGATGAAACCCAAAGAGCGATGCTTATTCTACTGGCGTTTGCATTGGGATCATTATATTTGCCGATACCTTTCCTGGCTTTGTCGCTCACAGGATCACTCAGTGTGCTGAATCCGGTCTTTGTGATTAAATCTTTCATGAGAATCCCGGGCCCGGCAATTCTGATGGCATTCCTGTTAATGGTCATCAACACTGGGGATGCAATCCTGATGAGAATGTATGTTGAAGTCGATGGTTTCGGCAGTGGATTCATTACTGGTAGTCTGGTTTCCATCATTTACTATTGTTTGTTAAATGCCTGGTGCCGGGCGCTGGGATTGATGTACCACTACTATCAACGGCGCCTGAATTGGGTTTAGTATAATATAATATATTATAGTATAGTACATTCAAATCAGTTTGTACCTGAGAACCATATCTTGTAGATCGCTTATGGGATTCGACAACAATACATTATTTCATTTACAATATAAGCAGGAAGCCAAGGTACTCTGCCTCAGCCTGACACCTTGTCTGCAACGGACATTGACATTTAAGGGTTTGGAGCCAGGTGAAGTGAACCGAACCGCCGACATCAAAATAAGCGCCAGCGGAAAAGCGGTCAATGTAGCGAGGATTCTTCAGCAACTTGGAGGGCAAGCGCACCAGGCAGGGTTTCTGGGAGGTCCCAATGGATCGCGAGTCGCCACTTTACTCGTTAATGAAAATCTCACTCACGATTACATTCGCACGCAAACAGAAACACGGGTCTGTCAGACTTTGATTGACTCGCAGTCTGGTGAAGTTACTGAGCTAGTCGAAGAGATGGTCAACCCGGAGCCTTCCGAATGGGGACAATTCATCGAATGGCTCAAACAGAATGCCAATAGTTTTGAGGATTTTGTATTTGCAGGAAGCCCACCACCTGGAACTCCTGGTAATTCATATTCGCGAATGATGGACGAAATTCGGGCTGTCGCCGGCAAAAGCAGGTTTTGGGTCGATTCACAAAAAGCGCCCATGCTGAATGCTCTGCAAGCAAAACCATTCATGGCAAAATTGAACCGCCGTGAATTCGAAACAACTATAGGAGCGCAGTTTGATTCTAACGAGGAGGCTGCCAGAAAAGCCTGTGAATGGCTGGATCATGCAGAATGGATCACTATGACTGCCGGAGCGCGTGGGGTTTGGCTTTTAGGAAAAAACGCCAGTTATGTTGCTATTCCGCCAAAGATTCAGGCAGTTAACCCGATCGGGAGTGGAGACTCCATGACTGCCGGGATGGTTCAAGGTTTACGAAGTGGCCTGTCCATGAAGGAAACACTTCGACTTGGTGTCGCCTGTGGAGCTGCTAATGCGTTAAGTTCTACCTCAGGTAACCTGATGAAGGATCAGTTGGATAAATTACTCCAGCACATCCAGGTAGAAGATTTTTCTTAGTTGAGCGCCCGATACCCATGTGCCTTCAAAAGCACAGATTTGTTTATTTGATTTTTTATTTCAGTGTAATAGGATCATATTGTTATGACCCCGAATTTGATACAGAAGAATAAATCAGCCAATCGATCCGCTTTCACCTTGATCGAACTTTTGGTCGTCATTGCGATTATCGCTATTCTAGCATCCATGTTGCTGCCTGCTCTCGCCAAATCAAAGCAGTTGGCTACCGGCGCACGCTGCCAGGGTAACCAGAAGCAATTGTCCATGGCGTGGATCATGTACTCGGATGACAATAATGGTGATTTATTGGGTAGCAATGTAAACGGTGTAAATATGATTGGTGGTGGCTTTTGGCCTGGGCCTAAGAATCTGAACCTTCGAGGAGTGCCTCCAAAAGAACGCAATTTGCGAGAAATCAAAGCGGGCATTATGGATGGCCCACTATATCAATATGCTGAAAATCCCGATGTTTATCATTGCCCTGGAGATTTAAGATTCAAATCATTACCCGTAGGAGGTGGGTTTGCTTGGGACAGCTACTCAAAAGCAGGAGGAATGAACGGCGGCACTTGGGAAGGAGCTGAGCCAATTAAAAAAATGTCTGCTATTCTAAACCCTTCCCACAAGTATGTCTTTTTAGAGGAGGCTGATCCTCGCGGGTTTAATAATGGATATTGGGCTCTAAACCCGATTACTCACACATGGGTTGATCCAGTTGCAGTTTGGCACAATTGGAAAAGCACATTGAGTTTTGCAGATGGACATGCAATTACACATGAATGGCTCGAATCCACAACTATCGAAGCATCAAAGCTTGGTTCTCAAGGTAGATTCTACTGGGCAAAAGCTCGCCGAGATAGAGACTTTGCCTACATGGAGCCTAGATACATGTGGAAAGGCTCCACCCATTAATCAAGAATCTTTCGAAACTTATTATTTCATCCGGGGCTTCTAAAGTAGGGGGATGATTTAAACAGTTGATTTTCCCTGATGGGTCAAAGGCCGCTTTCTCAATACTGAAAGCGGCCTTTTTATTGCGAATCAAATTAAGTAAAGTTTCGCTGAATCGCTCTTACTTCTTCGGGTGATGATCCGGTAATGAAAAAATCGCTTCCATGATTTCATCAGTAATTTTCTGATAAATCTCCTTCAATTCCTTGCTGGAAGCAGACTCAGCTTCATTGATCAAATCCGTAAAGTCCAATATATCCCCATAGTAAACGGATACTCTGCGTGGTTTTGGGAACTTGATCTGTCGCCCATAAGCTTCAAAAGCTCCAACTACCCGAACCGGAGCCACCCTGGATCTGGTTTTAACCACAAGCATTCCTAACCCGGTTTTTACCGGTTGTCTGGCCCCATCTGGCGACCTGGTTCCTTCAGGAAATAAAACAAGGCTTTGCTCTTTGTTGACTGCGCGCATGGCCACTTTCAATCCTGATCCTGAACGTCCTTGCCTGTCTACAGGAATGGCGTTCATCCCCAACAAAGCCTGGCGAATCCCCGGAAACTTGAATAGCGTGTCTCTGGCAAGGTAATACGACGGACGCTCGATCATGCACCCGATCAGTGGCGGATCCAGGTAACTGGTGTGGTTACCTGCGATGATTAATCGACCTTCTTTGGGGACTTTCGCAGCTCCTATTGCAGTCGCCCGAAAATATGTCCAGAAAGCCAACCGACAGGTCCATTTGCAAAACTCATAAAACGGTCTCACGACTTCTACAAACCAGATTGAATTCTTTGGATTTCTGCGAGAATACGATCCCGGCTTTGCTCAGGTGTCTGCCCCGTGTTGTCCAAAACAACAGCTCCATTTGCAATTTTTAAAGGCGCCACTTTTCGTCCGGAGTCCATCTTGTCTCTCGCTGACAAATCCTCATTGACTCCCTCTGCCGCTCTGCGTCGATTACGCTCTTCCAGTGAGGCTTGAAGATAAAATTTATAAGGCGTATCGGGAAAAATATGCGTTCCTATGTCTCGCCCCTCCATTACCAATGAACCAAATCGGGCACATTCACGTTGCGTCAATTTCATCCACTCCCGAACTTTAGGAACCGAAGCGACTTTGGAAACAATTGCGCTGGTGGATTCCTCCCGTATTTCCTTAGCCGGTTCATATCCATCCACAGTCAGAAATACACGGCCTTGTTCAGCTTTCAGTTCTGCTGGCCATTGATCACAAAGCTTTTCCACTGCAGCTGGATCCTCAGGATTCACCCCCTCTTTCAGACAATACCAGGATAAAGTCCGGAACATGGCCCCTGTGTCGACATGCCAATAGCCCAACGCCGCAGCCACCATGCGAGCATTTGTACTTTTACCACTTGCGCTTGGACCATCAATGGCAACTACCATACCAGCTGCCTTATTGCTGTTTGTATCACTTGTATTTTCCATTCTGCAAATTGCTTCAATATCTGAACTCAACCGGCTTCCGCCACTGCATCTTCAGAGTTTAACCATTCTCCGCTGTCAGGATCTTTTAATCGCACACCCAGCCCATCAGGCGGTAACGATGACAACTTCTGGAAGAAATTCGGGAACGTCTTCAGAACACATGACGGATTCTTTAAAATCACTCCTGGAACTCTCACCCCAAGCATGCCGAAACACATCGCCATCCGGTGATCATTGTACGTCTCAATTTCAGCGCCATGCAAAGCGCCAGGAAACACTTCTAACGACTCTCCTTTTTCCAGCACTTTGGCCCCCATTTTTGTCAGCTCAGTTCTTAAAGCCAGAACACGTTCACATTCCTGAACCCTCAATCGCTGAAGTTCAGTGAACATTGTGGGTTCCGACTTCAAAGGCGCCAGCGCGATCGCTGTCATGATGCTGTCACCTAAATCAGTGGACCTCGAAACTTTGCCGGGAAGGGGTAAAAAATCAGGAAACCTGGAGTCTACCTGGCGGGTGGATCGAGGAGTTGTCTTCAGTTCAACTTTCCCTTCTCGCCCGCCATCAGGTGAAAACAAAGCATCCAACCCCCAAAAATAACTGGAACTGGAAGCGTCCGGCTCAATGAAAACAGTTCCGCCCTGAGATGGAAAATCCTGGATCTGACTTAATGTCATTTCGATGTATGGATGGACCTCTCCTGATTCGCCACCCTTCAACATCGGATCCCAATTTCCGTGCCTGGCGCAAAGATGAAGAGCTGAAGCAAATTGCGAACTTTCAGAAACGTCCACCTGACATGATCTCAATTGAGTGAGAGGGCCATTGGTGTGAACCGTCACCGGCAATCGATCATTCTCGGAATCCAATTGATACCCTAACTTGCGAAGAGCCTGAAACAGTCCACTTTGAGGCCGTTCACGCATTCGTTCGACGCCATCCAGGCGATAGCTCCCCTTCCCCAAACAAACCATTGCGGTCAGAAAGCGAGCCGCTGTCCCCGCATTGGCTACGTATAACTGGGTCGGTTTTTCCCTGGAGCCTCCAGTCGGAACTCTTCCACCCAACCCTGTAACTTTGAGTGTGCGATTTGCCGGTTCATCCGGATCTATTGCAATCCGAATATCAAAACCAAGTCGCTTCAGGCACTCCACCATTATCTGAGTATCTTCACTCCACAATGCGCCATTCAATTCCGTGATACCTTCAGCTAATGCTGCCAGTATCAACGCTCGGTTAGTTTCACTTTTAGAGCCGGGAACGGAAATCCTGACTATTGGAAGTTCACTCAGCGGAAGTATTTCTATGCGATCGGGAAGCGCCATATTGGAGATTTCAGAAAAGTCTAACAGGCATTTCAGGCGCCTGGATCCTGCGGACGAAACCGTCCATCGGTTTCCAACCAGCGATCTCGCAGTTCTTTTGCCATTTCAAAAAACTGGAGCACTGTTGTACTTTCTTCCTGCCGAAGCGCATCCTGAAAATCTTTAAGATCCTCAATCAGGACCGCCAACGAAGAAATGAGTTCTTCTCGATTCGCCATTGCTATTTCTTTCCACATTCCAGGCGCTCCTGACGCAATCCTGGTTGCGTCTTTGAAACCGGTGGAACAAAGACGCGTTTGATCGTTCAGGTCGGGATGAGAAGGACTGAGCACATAATTCACGAGTGCAGCTGAAACCACATGGGGCAGATGACTGGCTCTGGACACTAGTCGATCATGCATTTTCGGAGCCAGTTCAACAACTCGGCAACCCAACGCTTCCCAAAACAATTTGACCTGTTCCCGAATAGAATCTGGATGCGCGTTGGATGGCGTGACTACACAGGTGGCTCCCTTAAATAAATCAACCCTGGCATTCTGCGGTCCTGTTTTTTCAGATCCAGCCATCGGATGACTCCCAACAAACCAGGCGCCGGCTTTTTTGGCAATCGGGCTCAAATCTTCTTCCACCCGATGTTTCACGCTGCCCACATCCGTGATGATTGCCTCGGACTGGATATAGGGCAATGCGCTTTCAAGCAAACCGCCCATTTCTTCTACAGGCACACATAAAACAATCCAATCCGCCCCACGGACGGCCGAGGCCAAATCACAAGTGATTTCGTCAGCCACTCCTAAAGGCGCATACTCTTTAACTCTTACTTCGTTGCGCACATACCCCACAACACGATCCGCGAGTTTCCTGGATTGAATCGCCAATCCAAGCGATCCACCCAGCAATCCCATGCCAAGAAGTGTGATTTTTCCCCTGCGCTTCATACTCTGCTGATGGAATCCAACGGATACTCCTGTGTCCTGTAATCCCTTTCTTCCAAACCTGTGATCTTGTTGTCAGCAGGCTCTGGATAGCTTTTTTGTTTTCAGACGGTGTGAGATTAAAACTCGAACCAACCCGATTTGGCAAGCACAGGCCTCAGTAGCGCTTTTTTGATCAGGTTTTCAATTTCCGCACAGCTTCAATCTGCGGTTTCAGTGATGCCTTGGTATGCGAATCCATGCGATCAATAAACAAAATCCCATTCAAATGGTCGACCTCATGCATCACCGCCTTCGCCAACAATCCAGTGCACGAAAAACTGAACGGATTCCCATGCTGATCCAGACATTCCACTTCAACTGCTTCAGTGCGGGTAATATCAGCATAAATCTCCGGAAAGCTCAGGCATCCTTCCGGCCCTGTCACCCAATCACCTGTCGGTTTTAGTTTGGGGTTAATCAATGTGATCGGCATGTGCTTCTCCAGATCTACAGGATTTCCACCAATAGACATGGTCGAATCGCGGTCAGCGCCCCTGACATCAATCACGGTCAATTGCAGCGCTCGCCCCACTTGTTGCGCAGCCAAACCGACACCATTGGCGTCGTACATGGTGTCCAACATGTCCTGAATCAGTTTTTCTATTTCCGGCGTGATGGACTCTATTTCTGCCCCCTTTTCACGCAGCGCCGGGTGTCCGTAATAAACGATCGGTAAAATCATTCTCTAAAACTGAGAGTCAGCTGGCAGCTCACTCTTTAACATCGTTATCAAATCTTCTATTGATGGACTTTTCGCTGTCCTCACATAATAACCGCTGGTGGTCACTCCAGTCAGCAACGCTAACTCAGTGTCAAATCCAAGCAGCTTTCCAAGACAGAAACCGGCGTTAAAATGATCCCCAGCCCCTGTGGAAATCTTGGGTTTGGCGGTGTATGGCCCCTGGACTCGGTAGACTTCGCCAGCATGCGTTCCAAATGCACAGGTCACAGGGTGAGCCACAATAGTGTCCACTTGGATGTGCTTGTGGATTTCCGCCGCTAACTCTCCAATACTCTCAGAATCCTTGTCAGGATGAGGCAATCCCAGGGCTTCCGCAATTTCATGGGTTTCCTTTTCATTCAACCCTAAAATCACCCGAAAACTACCTTGAAATTTCTCAATCAGTTCCAATGCGCGTTGAATGTCCTTAATATGCCGCTTCTCAGGATCCGCCAGATCAAAAAACATCCAGGCCTGCTCAGATTCGGGCTGTGAAAGTGTTGGACAAATCTCTCCCAGAATCGAGTCCCACAAATCACTCATGTAGGGAATCATCGTCCAGTTCACAAATGCCACCAGATCCGACCCAGCCAGATAACTTTTTAGTCGATCCTGCCCAAATCGCTCTTTCAATACGTCCCAGTTGATGTCAGTCAACGGTGTCATTTTACCGAACATCAGTTTCCCATCCTCAAATTCCAAAGCATCGGTGTGCGCTGCTTCAGCTATGGAAAACACCTCGGCGCGTTCCGCCAGTTCCTCAAAGACCGGATGCAGTTTCGGATAACCGAGTGATCCAAGATAGGTCACCTTGGACCCCAGAGACGCCAGAGCATTGGCCATGATCGGACCATTCCCGCCGAGTTTGACTGTTTTACTGACAAGTTCGATATTGGCGCTCTTCCCAGCAGCTCCGGCAATGCGCTCACTCAGTTTTTGAATGGTAGGCAGTCGCTGGAATGATTCCGCGCTGTCTCGTTTGTCAACGACGTGAATAATCTCATCCACGAAGCCATCCAATCCGACGAACGCTTTCAGTCCGCCGACACTGGACAACTTATCTTGCAGGCTCTTAATCCCTGCCTGTTGAAGTGCTTCCGAATCCATTGGCGCTTTATTACAACTTTGATCCACTTCTCGAAAAGCGGAAAATCCGGGAATTCATTGAGTGGATCCAATCAGGTTCCCTGGCCTGATCCGACCGACTCTGCTTCGCCGGTTAAATGATTTCAGACTTCGATGGTCTCTCCCGGTCCGGGTTGGTAAATCTTGATTTTTGGAGCATGGGTCTTGAATTGAGCTTCAAACCAGTCACGGGAGTCTGAATCGCCATGTCCAAGTAAAATGTTCTTGGGCTTCAATTTGATAGCAAACTCCAGCAATTCTTCCCGATGAGCATGTGCTGTCAGGTCAAAATTGAGCATTTCACAGTTGCGAATCAACTCTCCATGACCGTCACTGTAGTGAAATGGTTCTCCAATTTTTGACTCCCTTAAACGGCCCCCCGGTGTTTCTGGATCTGTATAGCCGACAAAGAAAATCCCATGCCGCTCATCCTCCATCATTCTTGCAGCCAGTTCATGAGATCCAGTATTTTCACTCAACATGCCGGCGGTGATGACAAAGATTCTGCCCCCAGTCAGCTTCATAGTGTCGGCCTGTTTACGATCCAACACTACGATATTCAAATCCCGAGTCAGTCTGAGATCCGGATGATTGCGGTAAGTTCGCTTTGCCTGGCTATCGTAAATCTCAGTGAAGACCCGGCCTAATCCGCCAATAAACACAGGCTGTTTCTTCAATCGCCCTTCCTGCATCAATAAAGCCAGTTGCGCCAGAATTTCCTGAGTCCGACCCAACGCAAATGCGGGGATAAGAACCGAACCTTTTCTGGCCAGGGTTTTCTCAATGGATTCCACCAATCGTTCCAGCTCCTCTTCGCGGGTAAATCCCGGAGTTGGCTCACGATTGCCGCGCGTGGTTTCCATGATCAGAGTATCGACTTCGAGATCCTCAAACCGAGCCCCTTTCAAAAGCGTTTGATCCTGAAAGCAGACATCGCCGGTGTAAAAAACCGATCCTTCATCCGTGCGGACATAAATACCAGAAGATCCCAAAGTATGCCCGGCATCCAGGAACTCCAGTGTTGGAGATTTCAATCCCATTCGAATTTTCCGCATCGATGCCCATTCAATTTCTCTGAAATAGGGAAAATAATGAAAATCTGGAGAGATGCCTTCCACTTCTTTATGGGTGAACAATGGATATTCCTTAATACCTAGTTCATCTCTCTGACGGGACATCACGTTGACAGAATTGTGAAGGATTCGATCCACAATCGCGCCACTCAATTCCGACATCAACACATGAGCAGCTGGAAAATACCGAACCGCCATAGGCAAAGTGCCGACGTGATCGTGGTGACAATGTGAGATTGCAATAGCGTCCAGATCCTCATCACGGATCCGATCATACATCGGCGTTGCGGACAACCCATCCCGTTTAGGGTGAGCGCCGGCGTCCATTAACAGATTAAAACCATCCACACCAACAAACCAGGCGCTGGCTCCAATGTCATCTGCGGGATTTAAATTTACAATTCGCATGAGCGATACAGGTCTCCAATTCGGATAATCTACCTGAGAATGTCAGGATCGCGAGACCGACAATTACTATTTCGAACTTCCTCAAACCTTTCGGAAGGAGGCTATAACCAGTTGCGTCAGGAAGTCAGGACGCAGACAAAGCGAGCAGACTAAGGTCTTTCTAAAAGGAAATCCAGCAGAACCGGGAAAAACTTGAAATGAACCATATCGGATCAAGAATACTTTTCCGAAATTCTTTTGAACATTCCTGATCAGGGGCCTGTCTTAAAAACCAGACTCATGATGAGGCATCAATAACTCATCTCATGAGCTTTTGATGGATGAGCCGCAATTTGTTATTTCCATCAAAATTAATCAGCTGACATAAATACCGTTTATTCGTCATTTGCTGATTGTGTGTTTGTTTGTTGTTGGTTGTTTCAGGCTTCTATCTAGCCAAAACAGGTAAGCGAGCCCTCTCCATTCTTGGAGAGGGCTTTGCTTTTTCAGACCAATGTCCGAATAAAACACAAAAAACCGCCACCGGGACGCATCCCGATAACGGTTTGATCCAAATGATGCTTGGAACGATGTCGCAGGGAATTAGTACATTCCGCCCATGCCACCCATTCCACCCATGCCGCCCATGCCACCGTGGTGGTCACCGCCAGCAGCTGGTTCTTCTTTCTCAGGCAAGTCGGTGATCAAGCACTCGGTGGTCAGCAACAATGCAGCAATCGATGCAGCATTTTGCAGAGCAGTCCGAGTCACTTTCTTCGGATCAACCACACCAGCTTTGACGAGATCTTCGTAAACTCCGGTGGCAACGTTGTATCCTTCGTTTCCGGAACGCTTCAGGACTTCCTGTACAACGATGGAACCTTCGATTCCAGCGTTGCTGGCCAGAGAACGCAACGGAGCTTCGATAGCGCGCTTGATGATATCCACACCAATTTGCTCGTCATGTTCAGGCAGGCTCAGTTCTCCGATCGCAGGCAGGCAGCGCAACAATGCACAGCCACCTCCAGGAACGATACCTTCTTCAACCGCAGCGCGTGTCGCATGCAATGCGTCTTCCACACGAGCTTTCTTCTCTTTCATCTCAGTTTCAGTCGCCGCGCCAACGTTGATCACTGCAACCCCGCCAGCCAGCTTGGCCAGACGCTCTTGCAATTTCTCACGATCATAGTCGGATGTGGTTTCCTCAATCTGACGACGGATTTGGTTGACTCGGCCCTGGATGTCTTGAGTGGAGCCTTCACCTTCAACGATGGTGGTGTTTTCTTTGTCCACCAAAACGGATTTTGCTCGTCCCAGATCTTCCAGGCTGACAGATTCCAGCTTGATTCCCAGATCTTCAGTGATGCAGCGTCCGCCGGTCAGGATCGCGATGTCTTCCAACATTGCTTTACGACGGTCTCCGAATCCAGGAGCTTTCACCGCAGCGATGCGAAGCGAACCTCTCAATTTGTTGACTACTAGAGTGGCTAGGGCCTCTCCGTCTACATCTTCAGCGATGATAAGAAGGGGCTTGCCTGATTGAGCAACGGGCTCGAGAACAGGAAGCAGGTCTTTCATCGAAGAGATCTTCTTGTCGAACAATAAGATATACGGATTGTCTAATTCTGCCGTCATCTTCTCTGAGTCGGTCACGAAGTAAGGAGAAAGGTATCCGCGGTCAAACTGCATACCCTCTACCACGTCTACGTAAGTGTCGGTTCCTTTGGCCTCTTCAACAGTG
>JAUIHU010000056.1 GCA_030432175.1 Verrucomicrobiia bacterium
TAACAAACTGGGTCCGAAAAATGCGAGAGAGGTTATTGGAATTGGGGGAGGCAAGTTTGCAGGCGTCCATTACGGAGTGGTTGCTCCAGTATTATCTGCCAACGAGAATGCCTGAGTTAGATTTTGAAAACTGTAGAACCATTGAGGAAATTATTATGACAAGTGAAGAACTGACCATTGATCTCACTATCCCATTGAAAGAGAAAGCCTTTCGTCAGGGTAAGGAAGAGGGTATTGAGCAAGGTATCGAACAGGGTATCGAACAGGGTATCGAACAGGGTATCGAACGTGGAATAGAACGGGGCATCGAAAAAGGGATGAAGCAGGGCTTGGAGAAAGGGGTGTTCTCGACGTTGGTGAAGTTATTGGAGCGTCGTTTCGGCTCATTGTCTCCGGATTTGCTGGGGATTCTGGAACGAGCTCATTTGCCAGTTTTGAATCGCCTGGTGGATTTGGCCCTTGAGGCAGAGTCATTACATCAGGTGGAAGCAGAGGTGTTGAAAATGAAGGATGAAATTTGAGGCCTCGATCAGCGAGCGAGGGCTTTCTCTTCTGATTTGAACGGGTGTGCTGAATAAAAGGTGGCTGTTTGATTGTTCAACCTACTTCAAATACGTGCTCCACCCGCCTAGCTTGGCCTCTGCGGTCCAAGGATGCCACCCGATTTTAATCACACCCATCATTCATGGGAATGTTGAAAGGAGGGTGGCTCTTTGCAGTTCAGCTTACTTCAAATGCTGACTACCACAGCCGAGCTGTGGCTCAAGATTCCCTGAATGTCACCCAACTTTCATCATACACACTACCGACTTTCAGGCAATGTACGAAGGACTTCCTGCTGCTCCAGATACCATTGACGCAAAGATCGCGATAACATGGACGTCTTGAAGGACTTCATCAACGGAATGGTCAATGCTGTTTCAACTTCATTTTTAAGAGCTTCATGTAATGAGCCTTGAACTTCTCTGGACCACTCAGGAAATGATCCAGAGCCACCTGACAATGCTCGGGATGCGGCAAGGCGAGTTTCCTTGGAGTATTTGTAGTCCACAACCTCCACGATCGCTCCACCCACTTTGCCTTTGACTCGCTTCGATTCATCTTTAGCCAGGAGAGTCTGGCGCGCCATTTCCCCAATGCGGGATTCCATTTTCGCTATCACATCATCATCCCCAACTGACCCGTTTGCAGCCAATCCGAGGTCGCGCTTTGCATTCGCAATCACATTGAAAAACGAGCGAATCAATTGCTCCTCAATCAATACAGCGGCTTCTTTTGCGCGTGCCAGGATCAGCTCCTTCTCTTCATCAGTGAAACTGTGCTTCTCATCATCCAGTCCAATGAATTCTGTATACGCCGGAGTCGAAAGTTTCTTCTCAATGGCTTTCACAAATGACTCGGGACTGAATTTTTCTGGAGCGACAACTCCCTCAGGCTGTTTGCTCAAGTCCAGTTTCAATTTGAAAGGCATGTAAGAAGCCAACAAACGATCGACGCCACCAATTTTCTTGATCTGTTCATTCACCGATTTCCAGCGCAAATCCAGTAACTCCTCTTCGGTCAATGCGCCGACAAAATCGAGTTGGGATTCCAATTTGAAAGAACGCTCTGAGGTATTCAGCCATTTCAAGGCCTGACGTAATCCGGAAGCCACTCCACCCGGAATACCGCTGACACTCACATTCACTCGCTCCAAAGGAATCTGATCTCTCGGATCCTTCGGGGCCTTGGCGGCAATAAAACGTTCTATAAATGATCCGGCAGCTCCATGTAAAGTCTCAGCAATGCTGGCAAACCCGGTAATCACCGGCTCTGCGCCAAAGTCAAAGGTGTTGACGTCTCCATAGCGACCCGCGTCATTGTCAGTGGCAAAAAGGCGTTTGGATTCCACCACTTCTTTATCTCCGAAATAACCCCACTGAATCGCTCCCTTGTCGTGTGGGAGAACGGCGTCAGTAGTGCGGATCTTGGATCCAATCAAAGTCGCTGCAGGAAACACACTGTATTCCATCATCGAAGAAGTTGGCCAGCGGCCGGAGATGTCCGGGGTTTCTTCGCCTTTTAAATAAGCTTCAAACCAGTCGTCCAGTTCCTTATGGGTCAATGCGGTTTCCAAACTACCAGCAAAGTTATGACGCAGCCCCATGACGTGCCCAACTTCGTGCGCAACCACAAAGGTCACATAATCCTGAGATGCCTGCAAAACCTGCTCCTCGGTAGCTTCCGGAGTTTCAACGATTTTTGCCAAACCTTCGACCATGTGTTTTGCAAAACTGAGTGTATCCAGCTGACAGAGAGACGAACGTTGGAAGAAAGAGTTGTGGTTGTGATCGTAACTATGATCGTGATTGGCGTGCTCCTTTTCTTCCCCTTCCTTATCGTCTTTGGATTCTTTTGCTTTTTCTTCTGCTTCGATAATGGAGGCGAAATGTCTCAGCAAACGACGGGCGCGGGCTTTTCCGCTTATCGCAAAAACGGAGGTCATGTAGGCCTGTCCGTGATTGGATTCGCCAGTCTTGGGATCCGCCAGAATATCAGCATAAGCAAATCCAGCGTTGTCCCAGGGCGTCCATTGAACAATGTTGTGATGCGCGTCCGGCGCAGTCACTCCCTCAGGAGCCATCTCAGCTGTAACAACTTCTTTGCCAAAGGCGCGATTCCAGTAAAGGATCCCGCGCTTTACGGCTTCCTGATATTCTTCAGGAGTATTGGCGCTGTAGTAAAACTTCAGCGGCGCCTCATCCAGATCAAAACGCACAATCGGTGAGGAGCTGCGTCCGGTGACTGGTTCTAAAAATGGAGAGACCTGAAAGAAGCGCACATAGCGTTCTTCTTCCCGTGGATGTTCCTTGAGTTCAAAGTCGCCTGTTTTGTAAGGGGACAGGAAGTAGCGGATTTCCATCCGTTCTTCAAGATTTTGCGAACGTTCCCGGCTGCGTGCCTGGACAGATTGACGAATGACCAGTGGACCGCCCACTTCACGGGTGACTTCAAACACCCGGGTTGCTGTGGCTTCGAGAGATGAGCTGTAGGAGTCCGCATCAAATCCGCTGCCGGAAGCGTACCAGATTTCCGGGAACACACGCTTCATGCCGGAATTAAAATCAAAATGAATCTCGGTATCCGACTCACCAGTAATTGGAAAGGAAGTCACCAGACGGCGCGCAGGCAAATCATCGGTCACCACCAGTCCACGAGTGGATTCGTACATATCCAACCCGTCCGGATAACGTTCAAACGTCACCACACGCCCCATCAAACCGGTGCTGGTCGGAGCGCCGGACTGTGGGATCATTGACATCGCGAGCAGGTATTCTTTCCCAAGTGAAGATTTGGGAATGGCAATTTGAAACTGCTCAGCCGGTTCCAAAGGACAGGCCACTTCTGCAGCCTGCGTTGTGTCGACAAAAGCCCCGGAACCAAAAGACAGCGCGACCGACAAGGCCAACGCTGATTTCCAAGGGTTTGCGTTTAAACAAAGGTTTAGGATCATGGACAATAGGATTGCCATTTTTGGGAAAAATGCAAACCGAGAAAGAGAGGGAAGGAGAATTATTCCGCTGCAGCTTCTGGGTGAAATTCTAAAAAATAATTCACTGTTCCGGAGCAATTTCTTTGAGTCTTGAGAATACTTTAGAAGCAGAAACTGTTTCAAATTGGCCTGACTTATATTGATCTATTCGATCTCTGATTACCAAATCCCATGCCTCATCAGCTCCAGGATCACTCCCTGGTTCAACACTGGAGATAAGCTTTTGGGCCAACTCAAGTCGCTGGTCTTCCGGCAGCAAAAATGCCTGACGCTCTATGTCTTCAATAATCGACATAATAATAAATTAATCACAACCACCAATACCTGTCGAGTGAGTAGTCAAACCATTATATCGCTCACCACTCTTCCGTGAACATCCGTCAATCGGAAATCCCTGCCGGCAAATCGATAGGTCAGCTTTTCATGGTCCATTCCCAGCAAATGCAACAAGGTCGCGTGCATGTCGTGCATGTGCACTTTGTTCTCCATCGCTGCATATCCATATTCATCGGTGGCCCCATAAGCAAATCCCGGTTTCACACCTCCCCCAGCCAGCCACATGGTGAACCCGGCCGGATTATGATCGCGTCCGTCTTTTCCTTGCGCAAACGGGGTGCGTCCAAATTCTCCACCAAACCAAACCAATGTGTCTTCCAGCAGTCCACGCGCTTTGAGATCCGTCAGTAAACCGGAGACCGGCAAATCCACCGCCCTCGCATGCTGTTCGTGTTTGGGCATGTTGGAATGTTGGTCCCAGCGTGGATTGCCTCCGTCGGCGTCCGCATAGTTCACCTGAATGTACCGCACACCAGACTCAGCCATACGCCGCGCCATCAGACATTGACGACCAAAGTCTTCAGTAACTTTTTCATTGATGCCATAGAGATCCAATGTGGCTTTGGATTCAGAACTCATGTCCATCAGCTCGGGTGCATGACTCTGCATGCGAAAAGCGGTTTCAAAGGATTGAATAGCTGCTTCAAGCTGGTTCTCGTTTCCGGCGCGTTCGAGTTGGGCGCGATTCAAAGACTGCAATAAACCAAACTGCTGTCGTTGCTCTTCATGACTCAATCGCTGGTTGGTCAGGTGTTTGATTTTGGCGTCCCGGATCGGTTGCTCCACACGCCCAATCGGTGTTCCTTGATGAGCTGCAGGTAAGAAAGCCGAGCCGTAGTTCTGTGGACCTCCCATGCGCGGCGGTGGCGCAATGGTGACGAATGCCGGCATGTTCTCGTTTTCGGATCCCAGTCCGTAACTGATCCAACTTCCAACAGATGGGCGAACCATGTTCACAGATCCTGTGTGCAGGAACAGAGTCGCCGGACCATGCGCCACGCCTTCTGTATGCAAACTGTGGATAAAGCAGAGATCATCCACGTGGCGGGCAATGTTGGGGAACAAATCCGAAACATAACGTCCGCTCTCTCCATACTGCTTAAAATCCCAGAGCGGTTTCATCATCCGACGATCCACCATCTCGCGGAAGTTATTGAATCGCACGCCTTGAAACTGAATGGTCTTGTCGTGGTCAGCAACGAGTTTCGGCTTGTAATCAAACGAATCCACATGACTCGGACCACCCTGCATGAATATAAAGATCACCCGCTTGACGCGAGGCTGGAAGTGGGGAGTCAACCAGCTCTTATCTCCAGACCCTATTGTCCCGGCAGCTTTCGCATCCCGCATCCACTGATCATGCAGCATGCCGCCCAGCGCCAGTGAACCAAACCCACAGGCCATACGTTGAAGAGCAGCGCGACGAGTCAGCGCTGGATGAAAATTATTAGAAGCAGTGCGATATTTCATGGATCTCAAAATTTAAAAATTAAACTCTAGCGCACAAACCGAAAATCCAACCCCGCTAACAAAGCATGATAAAGCCCGGCTAAAGCTGCTTTACCAACGACGTCTGTCTCGTCTTCGCCCAGGTATTCTCTGGCAATCCCCAGCTCCATCGCTGTTGGATCCCGATGCAGACACCGTTGAAAAGCATTTTCGATTTGCTCCTCCACATTCAGGTCCGGGCGCTCCTTCAAAGCTAACTCCGCCGCCTTCAACGCCTGGTCCTGCACGAACGGACTGTTCATCAAAAACAACGATTGCGTTGGAGTCGAACTCACCGGACGCGACCCCACCGTAAAACTCGGATTTGCAAAATCAAAAACCTCAAACAAATCATTCATACCTTCCTCACGAAAGACCGGAAGATAAACACTGCGGAGCCTGGATTCCGACAGCGCCTTGGTTCCCAGATTTTTCTCAGAAACACTCGGATCCAGTTCGCCACTCACCACAAGAATAGAATCCCGTAAAGCCTCCGCTTCCAGGCGTCGCTGATTCATCCGCCAACGCCATAAGTTCTCCGGATCTTTCTTCTTCGAACTCTCCACCGCCTCCGAACTCAGCTGATAGAAATGCGACATGGCGATCTTGCGGATCAACGCTTTTGTCGACCAACCCATCCGTTGAAAGTCCAGCGCCAAGTAATCCAGCAACTCTGGATGCGTCGGCTTTTCCCCACTGTTCCCAAAGTTATCCACAGTCCGAACCAATCCTCGCCCTGTCATGTGTTTCCAGATCCGATTCACATAAACCCGAGTCACCAAAGGATGATCCGGATCGGTCAACCATTGCGCCAACTCCATTCGTCCACTCTGATCTTTGGGCACTGAACGCTCTTCGGATCCAGCTGTGCTGGCAATCGTCAAAAATCCACGCGGCGCCAGATCCCCTTTCTGGTGAGGATTCCCCCGAATCCGGACATGACAGTCTTCCGCCTGCCCCATCTCATCCACGGCAATGGCATTCGGAACCACCGGAGCGCTCGCACGATGCGCCTTCAACTCAGCCTCGCGCTCCTTCAATTCCGCTGACAACTCACTCCTCGTTGTCTCATCCTCTGCCTCCTTGACTTCCTTCCTTAATGCGATCACCCGGTTTGCCATCTCCTTCTCGATCTTCTCATGCTTCCTCACGGCCTCTTTCACCTCCGGGTCGACAGGCAGTTCACGTTCCAGCAAAGAAGAAATATTTCCACGTACCAAAGACTTCGTACTGAGAAGAATCCCAGCCATGCCGTAATAGTCCTCCACCGGAATCGGATCAAACTTATGATCATGACACCGCGCGCAACTGATCGTCATTCCCATCAGCGATCGCCCGAGCGTATCGATCTGCTCATCCACTGTATTCATCTGAAGCAGTTCCTTATCCTGCAGATCCAGATTCTTCGGGCCGAGTGACAGGTAAGCGGTGGCGATCAAACGTTCAGCGCGTTGATCCTTGGAATCCGCAGGCATGAGGTCCCCGGCGATTTGTTCACTAATAAATTCATTCAGCGGCTTATCGCGATTGAATGAATCCATCACATAATTCCGATACCGCCACGCATTCGGCAACAACGAACTCCGACCTCCCCCAGTCGACTCCGCAAACCTTGCCAAGTCCAGCCAATGCCGTCCCCATTTCTCACCAAAATGCGGTGAAGCCAGCAACGTATCAACATACCGTTCCCAACCAGCGCGTGTCCCATCCAACTCCTGCGTCCACTGTTCCTGCGGAGGCAATCCCACCAGATCAAAACTCAACCGACGAGCCAGCGTCGACGCATCCACATCCGGCGCCAAATCCAGTTCCTGCTCCTCCAACTTCGACAGCACAAAAGCATCCAGCTCCGTCCAGACCCAATTCCGATTCTTCACCTCTGGAACTTCCGGCCACACTGGCTTTTGAAATGCCCAGAACTCCTTCTCCTTTTCCCAATCATAACCCTTCTCCTCAGCCTGAGCCCCATCCGCCAAAGCCTCCGTAACATCCACTCTCGGATCCGGAGCGCCTCGCTGGATCCAATCATTCAACACATCGATCTCCTGCTGAGGCAACTTCCCGGTAGGCGGCATTTCAAAATCCGGATCTTTATAAGAAATCGCCCGACTCACCAGGCTTTGTTCAACATCCCCAGGAACAATCGCCGAACCCGTATCTCCTCCAACACTCCAACCCGCCAGATGATCCAGCAACAAACCGCCCTTCCGTTTGCCACCCTCCACCGAATGGCACTCATAACAACGCTCCACCAGCACAGGCCGCACCTTCGCCTCAAAGAAAGTCAAATCTTCCGAAGCAATCCCCGTCGCCCCCTCAGCAGCATTGGCCATCCCACTCACCGCAAAGCAAACCAAAAAGCCCCAACCCAGCGCCAACATCCGGACCGGCCTCATCCCCGCCGCCAAACTATCAGATTTTCCATGAACACAAAAACTCAGCATGACAAAACACAAATTTTCTCTCTGGTGGATAACTGGAACATTAACCCTTCAACATCGATTTGAAAAGCTCTGAATCCGGGGAATGGGTGAGAATAAAGGAGGGTGGCAAGAAAACTTTCTAAGGCAGAAATCAAATTTCGTGCTTTTCGCGCCTTTCGTGGTTCAAAAAAATAATTCCGTGCCTTCCGTGCCTTCCGTGGTTCCTATGAGGGGCAGGCGCAAGGATCACAACGTCCTTAGCCCCTCCACCTTCTGACTATAAACCTCCGCGTCGTGGTGGTTTCCCCCTCGGGCTTTCACAATCCACTCCATACCTTCCTGGTAAGCAGCGCTCTCCCTCTGTTCGGCATTCTGTTCGATCAACATTCTCCCCAGCCGATATTGCGACTCCAGGATCGCTTCCCTGACTTCGACATCATCCGGACTAACCTCATCCAGTTTTTGTTCAGCTGCCTTGCGGTACCAGATCATCGCCTCATCAGCGCTCTTCATCATCACACCTGCCGGTTTCCGGTAATGATCCCCTAGCATCTGCATAGCCGGGGCGTATGAATGATTTTTGGCAATATCCAAAAAGATCGCATGAGATTTGAACGGGTTTTCGCGGTCGAGCTGACAGGCTTTTTGAAATGCTTCCAGAACCGAGTCCGGGTAAGATGGTGGACTCGATGGAGCTGGGCGCTCATTAGAAGTATTTCTAGTTTTAACAATTAAAAATATAGCGCCCACAATAAGTATAAAGCTTCCTACTACTAAAGGACCATATTGTTTCACTGCGTGAACCCACTCCTGAAAATCTGAAGCATCAGTTGAATCACTAATTGGATCTGGGTTCTGATTTCCTGCACCAACAACAATCTGGTTCGTTATAGCTATTGGTGTAAGGATGTTAGTATTTGTATTTAATAAGTTGGGCGTGGCCAGTTTCCATTGTTCAAAATCACTCAATGTAGACCGAACGGGAAACGAGCGTTTTTCAAAATCTCCTCCAAAATGAAAAACTGGTGTCTGCGTTTCTTTCCATCTGTACTCTTCAAGCATCCAATTCTCTGTGTTTGTAGAAATCAATCCTGCATTCAACAAAGACCGGGACTCAGCATCTGAACGGCACACCTCAATTACACTGGCCGTAAATCTTCCATTTTTACGCTCTTCATCAGAATTTGAAATCTGACCAAAGGATGCGGCAAATGCCAGCATGACTGGCTGCTTGATAGGTTCTTCAACAGGTTCTTCGATAGTTTGTTCTCGGTATATACTGTCAACATCTCTGCCCTTAACTTTGAGCCGACAGGCATCAATAAAAACTGCCAGACCTCCAATTGGATTGCTTCCAATTTGCTCCACAATGCGCGACAGACGAAATGAGGTTTCCACAGTATCCCGATAATCCTTTCCTGTGGCGCCTTCACCGTTAACATTCTGTATGATCTCCGGACGATTGGTTTCGGGCATGACAAAATAAAATGGCGACAATCCTGTTGGGTCTGAAGAAGCGAAACCATGATGCAATCCATGGGATGAAAATGAAAACAGCGCCAGACCATCAACTCCGGTTTTATCCACCACAATCTTCATCTTTTCCAGAAGGGCTGATCGACTCACGTCTCTGATCACATGAACACCCTGTTCTTCCGTTAAATACTTCAGTCGCTCCTTGCTGACCTCTTTCTCGGGATCACCCTGAATCATCAATACCATATTTTTTGCAGGAACCACTCCCAGCTCTATGGAATATAAAAACGCCATATCGACCGCGTCATCCACCGCATAAGGCAATTCAGCAAAATTTACAAAATTCCTGATGCCGACAAAGAGTCCCCAAGATTCATCTGGATCAAAGGAATCAGATAAAGACTCACTCGAGGTGTCCAATTCCTGCGAAACAACCTCAACCCCGGGTTGTATGAACATCAATACCAAGAGGCAGATCCAGTTCATCCCAAAGCGAATCCCACATCGCCCTCCATAAGAAAGAAACGAATGGATCCTGCCGGGTACTGTATTGGTTTCAAAATGCTTCATGGCGGAGTCTATCTGAGTCTGGCTCTATGCGGATGAATAAAGACAATTCAAATTAAAGATTTGGGCTGAATGTGTAAAGCATTCGAGCAAATCCAACTTTAGCCTGCAGGTGTATCATTATAGGACAACTTCATTGTGATATTTCAAAACGTCCTGAAAATCACTCCCACAATTTGTATGCCTGAATCCTCCGTTTTTGATTATATCTTGCTTTTCTACTCTTGGATGGTTTGTATGAATGCACTAATTTCCCTAGCTCATTGCTTACTTATTTGAAGATGATGAACCGCCCATTTCAGTTATTCCATGTCATCCTTGTCACCTGCCTGGCGCTGTTCGTTCCTGGATGCCACCATATACCCGTTGAGACTACACCGAAACTGGACATGATCGCTCTGGATGCGCCAAGGGATAACTTTGGCCCAGGTTCTAACTGGATTGGAACATCGGAGGTTGTTGGATTTGAGCAATTCAATTCAGACGCAACGACTTTTGACGGCATTAAAAAAGAGATCAGAAATGTCGCCATTCCAATAGAAGTCTCCCAACGCACCAGAACTGCGGGAGCCAGATTAGATTCGAGTTATTTAAAGAAGTTGTCTATTGATGTCGGCGCAGATTTCAATAGCAGTTCTGAATACATTGAATCTTTGGATCCCGGGGAGATTTTAGAGCATAACGTGACATTAACTTCACTCTCTGAAGCGCTGGCTCGAGGTTGGTTTGGTTTTCCAATTACGGAAGGCTTTCCCTACTCATACTTGTCAATTGTCAGTGGGTTCGAGTTGAATCGTTGGGAGGATTCGCGAAGTCAACCAGTATTCATTCAGCGCTGCCTGATTTCGAATGGTTTGACTTATACTCTGACCGATAAAGGGCTGAGAAACTTCAATGCCGAGCTGACCATTCCTGATGTTTTGGATGCCGGAGGTTCCTTTCAAAACAAGAAGCTATACGAAAAGAAACTTGAAGTTGATATCCCGATGACTTTGGCCTACGACACTGTGCAATTAACCAAAATAGATCCTCCATTGCCTCCATTGAGGACAGCTCACGCAATAATGCAGCAACCCAGTGGACCAGTCAGCCGACACACTTTCTATTGGAAAAACCGCAAAGGGGAAGAGTTTAAAGTCCCAGTTGACCTGGGGAATCTCTTCTTTGTCCAGAAAACCGAAAAAGTCAGAAACAAACTCATCCAGGGTGAGGTCTCTTTAGAATTCGCCCCTAAGGGATTGAATGACTATTCTTCGGAATTCTGGACTTCGGTTGATGAAGTGGATCAGGTTCCAGGTGACAGCATTGTCCGGATTCGACTGCAGCTCGACGAGCCCGGTTATGCTTACATCTCCAACATTGATTCTGATAATCGCGTCAATCCCATTTATCCACGGTACAGCTATTTGCCAAAATCTATTGGTGATGATACTCAACTGCCCGCTGGTGTGTACTATTTTCCAGAGCATGTGGATCCGGAAGCGTTCGGTTGGGGCCTCAAAGATCGCCAAAAAGTCTTGAAAGAAACGTTTCTTGTCACTCTTTCAAGAAATCGAATCCCCGATTATGACAAGGTGGTTAAAACTGCATCCATCCATCTTCCCCATTCTGAAAATGATCTGCTCCGAGGACAGTCTGATTCCACAGGAAAAACACAGCCATTTGGCCTTGAGAGCAGGTCGAGATTTGAAGTGATTGTTGGGAATTTTGAAGGAGCGAATTCCTTCTGGACTTCCTTCCTCAGAGATTGAATGAATTTTGCCAGAAACTCTATAGAACGTAACTGAAACTTGATATAGCCCATCCTGCCAAATCCTATGCCATCCCAAACCGACGATCAGAACCGCTTCGCACTGGCGCTCAATCAATTGGAAGCTTTTATGCCTCTGGATCTGAACGAACTGGAAATGGATGTTGAGGTTGAATCCGAAAATCAAGGAGGACGTTCTCGTGGCATTGTCACTTCAAAAAGAGGTAAAAAACCTAGCCCAAGCGCCGAGTCCGATACTGCTTTTCGAATTAGATTCAATAAACTGAATCATCTGAAGGTCGGCGACCAAATGCGAATAAGAATTCGGACTAAAAAAACAGGGTTCGCTTCTGTCTGCAATTTGGGAATCTCCGGAAAAATGAACTGGTTGTGCCGCAATTTCATGATACATGAACCTGGCGAATGGTGGATCAGTCCGAGTTCAGGAGGTTTGTGCCGAGAGAAAAATAATGCTGCGAATATTGTAGAAACGGGAAATGGAGGCATGGCTTCTGAGTTTTCTGAAAAAATCATCATCATCGTCACTGATAGTCCCATCCAGGAGAATACGTTCCCGGAAAATAACTTTGTCGGCGGCCGTGCAACGGCTTATGATTACGACGGCGACGGCGACCTCGACCTCTTCCTGGGCGAGATCACCCACGCCTGGGCCGGGCCGAGCTCGGACCGCTCCAGCCTCTTGACCAACGAGGGCCCGCCGCTGCGCTTCCGGCGCGACGCCGAGGTCGCGCTCCGTCGCC
>JAUIHU010000057.1 GCA_030432175.1 Verrucomicrobiia bacterium
CCGTTTCAACCAACTACCTTCCATTCAACAACCCGGAGTCCCATTCCCGCATTTTGTGCGTAAAGGTCCGCGATCTGAAGAATTTGTCATCGATGAAGTCCTGGATCGACTCACTCAAGAAGCGACTTCCTTTATTTCGAAATCTGCCAGTTGCGATCAACCATACTTCCTTTACATGCCCCTCACTGGACCCCACAAACCAACTCAACCTGAGGATCGATTCCGTGGAACCACTGATTTAGGTGAGTATGGAGATTTTGTCACCCAAGTAGATTGGACCGTGGGGGAGGTCCTGAAAGCCATTGAAGCCACCGGAGAAGCGGACAACACTATGGTGATTTATACTTCAGACAACGGATCCTATATGTACCGCTACGATGATTTGGACCGTGAGGATCACGTGGATAAAGAAACCATTCAGGGATTTCGAGCTGATCGGCATCGGGCCAATGGTCCATGGCGAGGCACAAAAGCGGACATTTTTGAAGCCGGACATCACGTTCCCTTCTTTATACGCTGGCCGGGGAAGGTTGAATCCGGTTCCATTCAAGCTGGCACGGTTGTTTTGACGGATGTATTTGCGACTCTAGCTGAGATTGTGGGTTATGAAATCTCTGAGAATGAGGCCGAGGATAGCGTTTCAGTGACAAGAATGTTGGATGGAAGTTGCGCTACTCGCGGAGTTCCAGTGGTTCATCATTCTGTGGGTGGCATGTTTGCGATTCGGGATGGTCGTTGGAAGCTTATATTGGGTGATGGGTCGGGTGGTCGTGAACAACCTCGTGGCCGTCCTTTTCAGGAACCGTACCAGTTGTATGATATGGTGGATGATCCAACCGAATCCAATAATCTGATTGAGGATCATCCTGAAATCGCCAGCCGCTTAGCCCGACAAATGGAGAAATTCAGGACTGAAGCCAGAAGCGTTCCTTATTAACAAAACGAACCTCAGACTTACTTCCCTCCAATCGGGTAAACCTATGCCAACTTCTTCTTCCTGTGCCTACACGAATCGCAGATCAACAGGCACGGGAATTTCTTTTACCCGTACATCATACCTTCTGGCAGTTGAAACGCTCCTTCGATGTGTTGGATCCGAAACACATTCCTGGATCTCCTAAAAATCCTGGAATGTTTCTCCGTTTTCCAAACTTCGATAATGTCAAAGCGTACACTGACTCTCGGAAACTTCCTCCACCGAAGGTAATCCATGCTGGTGCGAATCAACATTTTCCGCTTTTTCAAATTCACCGCAGCCGCTGGCCGGATCCATGAATCCCCTGTACGTGTTTTTACTTCGACAAAGCACAACAATTGGAGCGATTTTGAGTACGCCACTAAATCCAGCTCTCCTTTCCGTGCTCCGCTTTGCTCGCGATAATTGCGGTCCAGGATCCGATAACCTCTCTTTTGAAGAAATCTTGATGCCTCCAGTTCTCCTTTCAAACCCAATGCCTGGGATTCAAGGCCTTTGTCAGAACTAACTTGATGCTTCATTTGGAATTCTTTCGCCTCCTTGAATTCTGTTACAATCTAGCTTCAATCTGGTGATTTGTAAAAACAGGAAGAGGTCCCTGGAAGCGTCGACTTGCCGACCAGCTCCGATTCCGGGTAGTGTAAAGGGACATTGTTCATCAATCTGTTAAACAACACAGTTCCCAAAGTATGACTCCAAATGCTCTGTTAACCCCAATCATTCACTGCAACCTGGTGAAATCAATCACCCGGTTTTCAGTCGCCGTTCTGCTGACGCTCAACTTGATAGCTCTATCAACCATGGCTCAGGAAACAGCAACGCTCTGTGGCTGGAAGATTCCGGACTTTGCCGGCCATGGGGAGGTTTACATGGATGAGGACACATTGATTCTGGATATGGGCAATTGCATGACGGGAGCGACTTACACGAATACGCCTCCATTCACAATTGATTACGAAATCACTCTCAAAGCCCAGCGAGTCAGCGGATCCGACTTTTTCTGCGCGCTGACTGTTCCAGTGAAGGACAGCCACTGCAGTCTCATTGTTGGAGGTTGGGGTGGGGGGTTGATTGGGATATCCAGTTTGGATGGAGCTGACGCCTCTGAAAATGAGACAACATCGTTTCGCCGATTTGAAAATGGCCAATGGTACGACATCCGGCTGCGGGTGGAATCCCATCGCATCCAAGCCTGGATTGACGGGGACTCGGTTGTAGATGTTGACACCACCAACCGAAAGATTTCCACTCGTATCGAAGTGGACCCCTCGAAACCACTCGGAATTGCAAGTTGGTGCACCAAGGCGGCTATTAAGGATTTGAAAATCCGAGGCCTCAAACTGGACTAGACTTGTTTAGATTAAGTTAGTTTCTAAACATTGAACGGCATTTTCGCGTGGCGAAAACCAGTCCGTTTATTGATCATGGAAGATTTACTGGTTTGGCAATGGATCCTTCTCGGGCTGGCGGTTGTCGTCATTGGAGTGGCTAAAAGTGGTTTTGGGGGCGGTGTTGGCATTGTTGCTGTGCCAATGTTTGTGATTGCGGCCGGCGACTCTCAGAAAGCCATTGGATTAATGCTCCCACTGCTCATTCTGGCCGATGTGTTCAGTGTTGGCCATCATTGGAAAAAATGGGACAACCACAACATGAAACTCCTGTCGATAGGAACTCTGGCCGGGATTGCTGCCGGGGCCCTTTGCCTTGCCTGGTTTAATTCCATCGAAACCGGTGAAAGCTGGATGCGGTTTTCCATTGGCTGGATCTGCGTGTTTTACGTGATCGCGGACCAGATCCGGCGTCGTTGGGCTCCCAACTGGAGTCTCAAAGCCAACTGGGTGTCCGGTTCGATTGCCGGTTTGCTGGTTGGGATAACTTCGACACTCGCGCATGCAGCTGGACCCGTAGCTGCGATATATTTTCTGGGTCAGCATTTGAAGAAGAATCTGTTTATTGGAACAACGGTGTTCTTTTTCTTCTTTGTCAATTCCATCAAGCTGATTCCTTACGGGATTCTGGGATTATTTGACTCCACATCATTGCTGCAAGGGTTGATGCTGGCCCCGCTGGTTCCAGTCGGAACATATCTGGGCGCCTGGTTGAATAAAAAAATGAGCGAAACGGTTTTCAGAAATATAATCCTGATCATTGTTTTCATCACAGGTATTCGGCTGGTGGCAAAATCATGGCCTCTCTAAGTTAGGCAACACCCAACCAAAGCCAACCACGGCAGACTCTCCAGTCTCGCAAAAACTCAGTCCACTCATTATGACAACACATTTTGGATCCGTGATTCGATTGATTTATGTTCTGAATCTGATTTTTCAAATCAACTCGTGGGCTCAAGCTCCATTGAAGGAAATGGTTCAACGCCCTGAAGATTCGATTCGAGTGGCAACCTGGAATATTGCCATGAATTTTCCTGAGTCCGGGGCCATTACCGAGGCGTTAAACTCGGAAGACAACACAAGATTTAAACGGCAAGCCGAAATCATTCAACGGATCCATCCAGACATTCTCCTTCTCAATGAATGGGATGCAACTCAGGACAATGAAGCCTTGCATTTATTTCAGAAAAAATACCTGTCCACAGGCCACAACGGAGCGTTACCTCTCACTTTTCCTTATGTTTTCAATGCACCTGTAAATACGGGAGTCCCCTCAGGATTGGACCTCGATGGTGATGAAAAATCGGGCCAAGGCCCTGGAGACGCTTGGGGTTATGGAGCCTTTCCAGGACAATACAGCATGGTGGTATTATCGCGATTTCCGATTGTCCTGGAAGAGGTTAGGACATTTCAAAATTTCAAATGGAGCGACATGCCGGAAGCGTTGAAACCAGTAACAGAATCCGGCGCATCCTGGTATCCGAGTGATGTCTGGGCAATACTTCGGTTGAGTTCCAAAAGCCATTGGGATGTACCGATCCTGACTGATCAGGGAATTGTTCACCTACTGGCAAGCCATCCGACTCCACCGGTATTTGATGGTCCTGAGGACCGCAACGGCCGCCGCAACCATGATGAGATCCGATTTTGGGCAGATTACACGCATCCTGACCCTTCCAAAGCGAAATACATCCAGGATGACCAGGGACGCACGGGCGGTTTAGCCCAGGGCGCCGTTTTTGTCATTGTGGGCGATCTGAATGCTGACCCGTACGATGGAGACAGTTATGAGGGAGCCATCCAACAATTATTGCAACACCCAGCGATTGCCAAATGTCCGGTACCGGTTTCTAGAGGAGGCCGCGAGTGGTCACAGCTGCAAGGAGGGGCCAATGATAGTTCAATCGGCCCCGCAGAAGCCGATACAGCAGACTTTAATGATCGAAATACCGGAAACCTTCGTGTGGATTATGTATTGGTGTCGAAATTTGGATGTCAGACTTTGATGAAAGCCGGGGTATTCTGGCCGGAACCAGATTCTCCGTGGTCAGATTTATTTCCGATAAATCGTCCCTGGACCTCCGATCATCGTCCGGTGTGGGTAGATTTAAGGATCCAGTCTCCATCAGATTTTTAAAGAGGCTTTGGGATATGGCTTGACGGGAATGTGGAATATGGTTGATTGGTTGCGTAAATGAAAAACAGGATCTTTTTAATTGCGGCATTGGCATTTTTATTCGCTGGCTTCAACACTGGATGTGTTCGCACAGTCGATAACAGAAATCGATTTGGCAATCCGGTTCAGGCAGACCGTGTTGAAGCTCGATATGAGCGTTCGGTCGATCAGGTGTTTGAATCGGCGCGCGAGACATTGGCATTTAATGGTCAAATTATCGCAGCCAACAACATCACCGAAGTGAAAACCCTGGAAGGAAAAGTGAACGACCGATCAGTTTATGTTAAAATTCAGGAAGAAGAACCAGGGCTGACTCACATGGTTGTTCAAGCGCGCACCAAGCGAGGAGCCGGTGATGTAGCGTTGGCAAGTGAGATTGACAAGCAAATCGCTCTCCGGCTAGCGCGTAAATAATTTTACCATGTCTTTGTAGCTCGGACTGAACATGGATCCTGGATGGTTCATATTAGCGCCACTGATTCCCCTGATCATGGCTCTCGGTCCGGCAGCGTTCATGATCTGGCTGGTCAGGCGGCAACTGCATCGTCACCCGATTGGAGAAGATGCCTGGCAAGCCATTGAAAGGATGCCGCGACGATCTTTTCCCGCTCGCTCTAACTGGGATGAGCTAAGGGGATTTGCGCAGGGGGATAACGGACTGTGGATCGCGATTCAAAGTCGTGGGGCTGAGGCTCTGACCTCTCACCAAGGACTGAAGAAAAGTATATTCAGAAAAATTCCATATCTGACCGGAGCGCCATTTCAGGTTTCGATGCCATGGCAAGGATGGATATTACTTTCCAGTCCCGCCTTGCCTGATTTTACTGACGATGTAGATGCTGTTTATCACCTGACAGTAACATTGGCGGAGGTATTTCAAGAGGTTCAGTTTTTCTCTTACAATCGACTGTTTAACCATCATGGTTGGGTTTGGGCCCGGCAGGGAAAGATATTGAGAGCTTACGCATGGGCAGGCGAAACGCTTTGGAACCAGGGCTCCATCACGGCGGAGGAACAAAGATTGCAAATGTCAATTGTCGATTATGGGGAAAACCCGCCACTGACTTTTACCACTCCCATTCTGGATTTTGAACAAATTCAGGAATCTGAATCGATTGCCGGAACACCAATGAATGCCCAGACAAATGCTGAGAAAATCCTGAGCCTGGCTCGTATGTGGAGTGTCGACCCTCGCATGGTGGAAGAAACCATCATGGATGATCGCTGATTTTCTCAATTACATTCCTTGGCGCTGAAAAAAACTCCACATTTTCATAAAAGCGTGTCAATTTAAACTCCGGTTTGAAATGAGCGACCTCCGATCACATCGGACCAGTAACCGCTCACATACAATCCGTAATCTCAACCTCATAGAAATACCTTTCAGGGAATTATGGCGAAGAAAATCGTGGAGATGGAGATCGAGGAAACGATCATGGAACTGCCGGATACAAAAACTCTTCGGCTGAAATGGCCTGAAGATTACGATCCTCAGTTCGTGACTGGGCAATTTATCACGGTTTATTGGCCGGATACTCCTAAGTACAAACGCGCTTATTCACTTTCCTCCTGTGCGCTGGACCGAGGTTTTTATGAGGTAACAGTCAAGCGGGATGGTAAAATGGGAACACGCATCGTGGATTGGGCCAAGCAAGGGGACAAACTTTTTGTCATTCAACCTGTAGGCAAGTTCAATCCAGTCTACGAACCACAAAAACACCTGATCTGCATTGCTGGCGGATCTGGAGTCACTCCTTTCCGAGGATTTGCACGGGAAGCGACCCGACGGGGTCTGGAAACCAAAATCACAGTGCTTTACAGTGTCCGAACCACAACCGACATCATCTTTAACGATGAATTTCGTGCGCTGGAAAAAGAGAATCCTAATTTTCAATTCAAAGTCACTTGCACCCGCCTGGCTGAGGATGATCCCTGGTCCGGACGACGTGGCAGAATCAACGCTGATTGGGTAAAGGAATTCATCTCCGACCCAGCCGAGTCTGTTTTCTACGCCTGTGGACCCAACGCGTTGGTGGACAACACTGAGAAACTGGTCCTGGAAGACCTCGGCATGCCTAAAGAACAAATGAAAACCGAGAAGTGGGGATAACCATCGCATTATGTCCCAATCCCGAAGAGAGTTTATAAAATGCTCCGCTGCGTCGACCGCTTTGACGCTTGCGGGGCATTCTGTTTTTGGCGCTGATCCAGTGAATCATCCTAATAAAATAAAGGTTGCCCAAATCGGCTCTCAACATGCCCATGCCGATGGCAAACTGGCAACGCTCCGAAAGATATCCGATCTTTACGAAGTCATCGGCGTCGTGGAATCAGATCCTGTGGCTCTGAAAAGGATCCAAAACCATCCCACCTACCAAGGGCTCCCCATCCTGAGCGAACCGGAACTCTTCCAAACCGAAGGGCTGCAAGCAATCGCCGTTGAAACTTCCATCGACCATCTCCTGCCAACAGCCCGACGCTGCCTGGAGCATGGTTTGCACATTCATCTGGATAAACCGGCAGGAGCAGCGGATATCGAATCCGCCCGACAACTTTTCCGACTTGCCGAATCCAAACAGTTAATAGTCCAGATGGGCTACATGTTCCGTTACAACCCAGGATTCCAGCTCCTCTTCCAAGCCTTGAAAGAAAACTGGCTGGGCCCCATTCGTGAAGTCAACGGAATGATCGGAAAGAAGGCTTCTCCCGGACTTCGCAGAGAATTAGCTCAATACGCGGGCGGTGGCATGTTCGAACTGGGATGTCATTTGATCGACTCGGTGATCACGGTCCTGGGAAAACCGGAGTCTGTCCACGGATTCAACCTGCAGACCAAGGATGACGGGTTTGCAGATAACCAGACCGCGATTTTTTCCTACCCGAAGGCAACCGCAGTGATCCGCTGCAATCACACCGATCCGTTCGGCGGTCCAAGAAGAAGCTTTTCCGTCACAGGCGAAAAAGGAACGCTGGAGATTCGTCCTTTGGAACACCCCGTTGTGGACCTGTTTCTGGACGAAGATCAAGGTCCGTACCAACGTGGCAGGCAAACCGTAGAATTTCCTCCCATGGAAGGACGATACGCCGGAGAATTTCGCGACCTTGCAACCATCATTCAGGGAAAGAAGAAACTGGCCTGGAACGCCGACCACGATATCACGGTACAGGAATGTATCTTAGAAGCCAGCGGGATGATATGAGAGATTGGGAATCTTTTCAGTTTTCTTAATTCCAATAATTTGCTCACTAGAAAAAATTTCATTTAGATCACGCAAGTGAATTTTCAAATCTGATAACGACTCCCCTTGCGTCCAATGGTCTGGATATTCATTTAAATATCCAAGGAACATTCCATCGTTTTCTTTCCAATAAGTAAACTGAGGACTACGCATTTTAATTAAGAATAATTTTTAGAGGCGATGCAACACTAGCTAAAATTCACTCTGTTTTTCCTAAATATTTTAATATTATTCCGCATTCAATACTTTAAGTATTTTCTTGGCTAAAGGTTCCTTAATCTCGTTGTGCCTTGGAACCGCTTCCACAACTCCATTCTTCGGATTTGTCCAGATTGAATGATTGGAGCCCTCTCTCTTCAAGAAGCAACCTGCGATTCTCAACTTGCGTTCCAAATCACGACGCTTCATCCAACCAAGATCTTTTCCTGAATGACATCCTTAGATAGGCCACGGAGAAAATCCAATCGGCGATCCTCTAAAATCAGCTCTACAGCTTGGATCAGACTTTGTTTAGCTTCGTCGATGGTCTCGCCCTGACCGTTTGCCCCTGGAACTTCAGGACAAAACGCCCAAAAGCCACCTTCAGGAGCTTTATCAATGATGGCAGTAAATTCTGACTTCATATTAAATTAATTCACTATTATTCTGCTATACTGGAGATTCAAATAAGAAAAAATTTATCTTCCTCGCCCCCGACTCGGTGGCGCTCCCCCTCCCAATTCCGGATCCAACCATGGCGTATTGGCGTAATACCATTCCGAAGCCTTTTTCGGCTCAATATGTCCATCGCAGAACGCAATATTGCTCTTCTCACTATGACGCAACATCGGTCCTCCCCAATTCGGATCATCCGTCAATGTACATCCCGCGCAGGCTCCTGAAGTTTTTCCAGGATCATCCACGATCCAACACCCGTATTTCGGCTTGGAATTAATAGTCACCGAACTGTTCGGATCTCTTGTATTCCTGGCCTGAGAGCCCCCATCCACGATCCAAACCGTCCGAGACGGATCCCGAATCGTCGAATCCTTCACCGGTTCATACTCCCACACACCCGGCCAATCGCATCCACCCAACTGAAAATTCGCCGCGTAATTTGAAATGGTCCCATCATCCGGATAAACCACCTCTCCCTGCGTTCTGGTGTTGATCGTCGCTGGGCGAATAGGACACAGCAAAACCTTCTTACTTTGCTGGTATGGCTGGATGTAATTAAACCAGGAAGCCCGATTCTGCTGATTTCCCTCTAAAGAAAATGTCCACGGATATTTCCCATCATTATCCCCACAATACATTCGCGCCGCTAAACTCTGCTGTTTCAGATTATTCACACACTGGATATCCTTGGCCTTTGCTTTCGCCTTAGCCAGCGCGGGAAGCAGCATACCAGCCAGAATCGCAATGATCGCAATCACCACCAGCAACTCAATCAGAGTGAAACCGGTATTTGCTTTTCGATAATAGAAATGGGAAGAATTCGCATTCATGGATTATTGAAAAATACCACACTCGTAAATAATTCCGCCATCTCTAAAATGAATGAAATTTTATGCCCATTCCCATTCCAGGGCTAGCGCCCTTCGCTATGCACGGGCCGCCCGGAGGGTTAGGAGAGGTTGAAATAGAAAAAAAATGCAGGGACCCTATTGAACCCCCGCATTGTAATTTCGTGCCTTTCGTGGTTCAAAAAAATTCCCGCGTCTTCCGCATCTTCCGTGGTTCAAACAAACAACCATTCCCATTCCCATTCCAGGGCTAGCGCCCTTCGCTACGCACGGGCCGCCCGGAGGGCTAGGATAGGATGAATTAGAAAAAAAATGCAGGGACCCAAATGAACCCCCGCATTTTAATTTCGTGCCTTTCGTGCCTTTCGTGGTTCAAAAAAATTCCCGCGTCTTCCGCATCTTCCGTGGTTCAAACAAACAACCATTCCCATTCCCATTCCAGGGCTAGCGCCCTTCGCTACGCACAGGCCGCCCGGAGGGCCAGGAGAGGTTGAATTTAAAAGAAAATGCAGGGACCCAAATGAACCCCCTCATTGTAATTTCGTGTCTTTCGTGCCTTTCGTGGTTCAGTCAAAAAACGGATTCTCCAGATCCCCACCACTCAACACATAAGCCACCAGATCCAGCACTTCCTCCTCCTTCATGAGGTTCAGCAGTCCCGGAGGCATGGGTGAAACCTTCGAAGGCTCCAACGACTTCACCTTCCGCCGATCCACTCCTACGCGCTGGTTCGGATCAAACATGTCCGTATTCAATACAACAGTCGTATTGTTCAGATTCACAACCACACCCGTGTGCACCGTTCCGTCCATCATCTCGGCAACCACCGGAACAAACTGTTCATTGATCGACTTACTTGGATTGATGATTTGATCCAGAAAATCCCGAGCCGAATAACGTCCGCCAGCTCCGGTGAGATCCGGCCCGGTCATGCCCCCTTCCGATCCAAATCGGTGACAGGCAAAACAACCACCCGCTGCGAACATTTTACGACCGTTGGAGAAGTCCCGACCTTTTAAACCAGTCTCGGCTGCAGAAGCCAGTTCATCCAGAGACCAGTTCTTCACATACTCCCGTCCGGCCATCGCTTCGGCCATCAGCTCATAAGGTGATTTGCGTTCCGGTTGTTTCTCCAGGATCTCTTTCAACTGTTCTTTCTCATCATCACTCAAACTCGCGACCGCATCGTTCCGGATGAATTCAATGAACTTCGAAAAGCTCGCGCCACCCCGATAGTTATATGCCTTCAGGAACCACTCAAAATAATCTTCACGCAATTCCGGAGTCCAACCCGCTTTTAAAATTCGCAGCGATCGAGCGTACTCAATCTGTTCTTCCTGTGTCGGAGCTGAATGGATCAACGCCATCCCTTTGGCCGCAGCGGAAGGCGCCTGCAGGTAACTGAGAGTTTCACAAAGCATCCAGTTCAGATCAAAGGAAGCCGCCGGAAACTGTGGATCCAGCTGAGCAATGATCCGCTGCTTCAAACGTGGTCCCGGATCGCCCATGCGGTTCATAGTGATTTCATAAAAACGCACCAAAGTCAGACGTTCATCATGATTCAAATCCGCCCAGTTCAAACTCGCAGCCGAACGCAGCATTCGATTTCTCCACTTCGGATCGACCTCAGCGTCTTCCTCGGAACGATGATCGGGATCCACACCCGTCGCTTTTGCCAGCGCCAGCAAAGCAGTCACACGCTTCCCGGCATCCGGTTCTCTCAACGCCTTCACCGACCAGTCGTCCACTGGTTGATGCTGGATCGCTATGTAAGCTGCCCAGCGGACAAAACGATCGGAGTGATCCAGGTAACCCCAAGCTTTCTCAATCGCTTCCGGATGCGGACGGTGCAATTCTTCCAGTTGCTTCCGCAAATCAAACAAGCTCGGGAGCGCGTCCCGGCGTTGGGAAGGCGCCACCGGATCACACCCGGTATAAGTCACCCGATAAAGACCGGACTGCACCCGACGTCCACCAATCGCAAAGTACATTGCTCCATCCTTCGGATGAATAATCGCATCCGTCACTGGCAAAGGAGCGCCTGTCAGGAAAGTTTCTTTCTCTGCTGTGTAAGAAGAACCCTCAGGCTTCAGATGCACGGCATAGATTTTTCCCCAGCTCCAATCGAGAATATACAGCGCATCCTGATACCTGGCAGGGAACCGGGCTCCGTAACCAAAAGTCACACCCGTTGGAGATCCAGGTCCGATGTTGATCACCGGCGGCAGATTATCTGGGTAAAACTCAGGAAACTTACCTGTTCCATTCCGCCAACCATACATCGAACCACTCGTGACATGATTCACGCGAGTTGGACGATACCAGGAGGTATTAAAGTCATACTCCATGTCTGCGTCGTAGGTGAACAGCTCGCCGTCCTTGTTGAAGCCCCCGTCGAAAATGTTGCGGTATCCAGAGGAAACTATTTCCCAATGCTGACCATCCGGTGAGACTTTGTAAATAATCCCACCCGGCGCCAGGCGATCCCGGTTGTGACCGCGCCCATCCGGCATCCGAGGAGCCAGGTGATCTTCACCCCAGGTCATTGGAACGCGAGATTCATTCACCTCCGTCGGATCGGTATTGTTTCCGGTAATCAGGTAAAGCGATTTCTTGTCCGGTCCCAGAAGCACAGCGTGAACTCCATGGTCCCCACTCGCCTTCATGGCGCGCAACTTCTCGACATGATCCAGCTCTCCATCCCCGTCCGAATCCGTGATCTTGTACAAACCACTATCAATCTTCCGCTGGTAATCATTCACCCCGACATAAAGCGCATCAAACGCCCAAAGCATCCCGTTCACAGCGCGTATGTCGACGGGAACGGGTTTGACCGAGGCTGGATCCAGAGGTTGTCCAGGCGGTGGTGGATCAAACTGATATAATCCGCCAAACTGATCACTCGCAATGATCCGGCCCTGACCATCCACGCCAAGATTCACCCAGGACCCCTGTTCGCTGGAAGGAGTCGAATAAAGCAACTCCACCTCAAACCCCTCTGGCGCCTGGATCCGAGTCACCGGA
>JAUIHU010000058.1 GCA_030432175.1 Verrucomicrobiia bacterium
AGAGAGAGTTGTCAGAACGACGCCCGGTGACGGTGCAGTTGCCCTTGTACAGTTTGACGCGAACATCGCCAGAAACACGACGTTGAGTGGATTCCACCAACGCCTGCAGGGCTTCTCTCTCAGGAGCAAACCAGAATCCGTTATAAACCAGAGTCGCATAGTCAGGAATCAACGAATCCCGCATCCGCATCACTTCCCGGTCCATAGTGATCGACTCCATATGACGGTGCGCAAAAAATAAAATCGCTCCACCAGGGGTTTCATAAACCCCTCTGGATTTCATCCCGACAAACCGGTTTTCCACCATATCCACCCGACCTACCCCGTGTTTTCCACCGAGTTTGTTCAGAGCTTTCATGACCTGCAGTGGCGTCATGGATTCACCATTCAGCCCCACACAGTCCCCGGATTTAAAATTCAGAGTAACGTGCTCTGGATCATCTGGAGCGTCTTCCGGAGCGACACTCAGCTTGAACATGTCCTTATTCTCGGGTGAAAACGCATCCATCCACGGATCCTCCAATGCGCCGGCTTCAAAAGAAATGTGCAGCAGATTGCGATCCATGGAATAAGGCTTCTTGGCGCTGGCCTCCACCGGGATGTTTTTCGCAGCGCAATAATCGAGCATTTCTTTACGTCCTGGGAACTCTTTTCTGAATGACTCATCCCGCCAGGGAGCGATAATTTTAAGGTCTGGCGCAATTGCTGCGGCGGACAGCTCGAAGCGCACCTGATCATTCCCCTTACCTGTAGCGCCGTGAGCCAGATATTCAGCTCCTTCTTTCCTGGCGATTTCCACCATGCGTTTGGCGATCAAAGGACGCGCGATGCTGGTTCCCAGAAAGTATTGCCCTTCATAAATGGCGCCGGCTCTCATCATGGGATAGATGAAATCTGCGGCAAATTCTTCCTGGAGATCGTCGATGTAAATTTTGGAAGCTCCGGTTTGGATCGCTTTTTCTTCCAGTCCATCCAACTCCTCTTCCTGACCGATGTCGGCGCAGAAAGCTATAATTTCAGCCTGATACTTTTCTTTCAGCCAGGAAACAAGTACTGAGGTGTCCAGTCCACCTGAATAGGCGAGCACAATCTTCATGGGGATTAATTCGACGTAATGGGCAGTTGGTTTGGGTATTGTTGATTGGGTTTAATGAACTGACGCGGATGCGTTGTTTTTCTGCCTTCAATTGAAAAGTGTTTCCACAAAATAGCGAGAAAAAATTAGATCCAAACGTGTTCATTTGGAACGCGTCTGTGTTTGTGTTTTCGGTCAATTCAGGTTATTCGTAAAAATAAATTTCTGTTTATTATTATGAATGAGACCTCACATCCCAACACGAATCACGTCTCGGATCTGTCTTTGCCCTGTGAAATGATCACTTCCAAACGCGCTTTTTTTTCCCGCAGGAAATTTATCAAGGGCCTGGCTGTAGCCGGATCCATCGCGCCGATTTCCGCTCTAAGCCAATCAGAAAAGGAAAACGAACCCGATTCTTTATCCTCGGACAGTTCACTATTTCCGGCCAAACGATCCGAGGAACACAACCCCGGCTGGATTCAAACCAAGAAAAATGTAGCGCAGACTTACAATAACTTTTACGAATTCACGACACGCAAAACGATGGTTCGTGAGTTGGCTAAGAATTTTCCGACCTCGCCATGGCCGGTTGAAATTGGAGGTCTGGTGGAAAATCCGATGACTGTTGACGCGCAGGAGCTGATGGAAATGTTTCCTCTTGAAGAACGAGTTTACCGGTTTCGTTGCGTGGAAGCCTGGTCGATGATTGTCCCCTGGACCGGCTACTCGTTGAGTCGTCTGCTTGAAAAAGTTCAACCAAAACCGGAAGCCAAATTTGTTCGATTCGAGACATTCAATCTCCCGAAACTTGCCCCCGGAATTGAGAAGTACAATTACTATCCGTGGCCGTATGTGGAAGGTTTACGTTTGGATGAGGCGATGAATCCACTCTCACTGTTGACATTTGGCATTTATGGCGAACCTCTACCGACCCAAAACGGCGCGCCTGTGAGAATGATTGTTCCCTGGAAGTACGGCTACAAGAGCATCAAATCGATCGTCAAAATTGAGCTGGTCAAAGAACAGCCAAAGACCTTCTGGGAAGCTCTTCAGCCGGATGAGTACCCATTCGAATCCAATGTGGACCCTTCCAAACCACACCCTCGTTGGTCTCAAGCCCAGGAAAAGCTGATACTCGACATCGAAGAAGGTTTCTTTGGAGATTCATTAAATTACCGAACCGTCAAAACGCTTCCGTACAATGGATATTCCGATCAGGTGGCGGCTTTATATGAGCAGAAGTAAGTTGAGATCGAATTACCATTCTGATCGAGTAAAAATCTCGTTTCCATTTATATGAATGATCCCCGATTGTTTATTCATTAATCAAAACACGCCGAGCCCATGCCAATTCGCAAGACCATTCGTTCCAAGATTCTCTGGTTCACTGCGATTCCAGTAGCGGTGATTTACATGGCCATCATGGGGGTCAGCCTGGTGCAGATGCGCTCCAGGGCAGAGCATGATGTGGAAAGAGGCATGCGGGAATTGGCATGGCACTATGCAACTCTCCTCGAAGGACATATCCGCGAAGCTGCGCAAATCCCTAAAAGCATCGCTAATTTTCTGGAAACACAACCGGATCTGGAAACTGAACCGATCTATCGAATGCTGGAGCGATTTGTCTCTCAGAATCCAATGAACTATGGTTGTGCCGTTGCATTGTTGGATCCAACCGAGATTGACGATTCCGAGCCGGGACCTCCCGCTAAGCGATCAACCAGTGACTCCGATTTCCCTCCCCAACAATCCGGCGCCGACAGCCAGAGAAAGATAGATCCCGATTTTTACGCCTACGTTTTTCGAGGAGAACATGAGGCATTGATTGAAACTCACCTGGCAGCGCTGGGTGAGGATTTTGACTGGCGCCGTCAGGAATGGTGGAATTTTCCTCGACACACCGGAAGACCTATTTGGACTCATCCCTATTTTAATGAACAAGCAGGCTCAGCTTTGATGAGTTCCTACGCGACACCTATATTTGCCAATAAAGAGTTTCGCGGCGTCGCTACAATCGACTTTCAAATTGAACCCATCCAGAAAGCGATTCAGTCCCAGATCCCTAAAGGTCTCGAATTCTTCATCGTCGATCCTCGAGGTCGCTACATTATTCATTCCGATCCTTCAAAGATTATGAAATCCACTATCTTTGAGGAGTCGGACCGGCTGAATCGCAAGGACTGGCGGCAATTCGGCCGCAGCCTGGTTCGTGGCATTGCTGGAGAAATGCGGCTTCCGGGAGTGGACAATCAGGGAACTCAATGGTTTTTCTTTGCTCCCATTCGATCTACTCAATGGAGTTTTGTTGTTAAAATATCAGAAGAAAACGCTTTGGCGGGAGTGAGGGAACAAACTACACGCGCTTCGACTGCATTGGGTGGAGCCTTGGCGTTGACGATGGTTTGTGTATGGCTGGTTACGGGCAGGCTTACCCGACCGATCTCTAAATTGGATGACGCGGCGCGCCGCATCAGTAGTGGAGAATTTCGGGTTCGAGTTCCTTCGGAGAGCAAAGATGAAGTTGGACGACTGGCGCGAGCATTCAATGATATGGCCGTGGCTCTACTGGAACGTGAAGAATCTCTTCGGGAAGCTCGATGCCGACGATTCAGCCAGTTGATTGAAGGACTGCGAGACAAATATGTTTACTACGCAGTCGATGCATTCGGAGAGCCCACTTACGTCAGCCCCTCAGTTTATAACGTGCTAGGCATCACTGAGAAGGATTGGATGAAAATGGACGCGCCACCGCTTTCCGACAATGCAATTAATGGAAAGTTCAGCGAGTACCGCAAGCGGGCCCTGGAAGGAGAACAACTCCAAGCATACGAAGTCGAGGCGATTCATAAAAACGGCGAAAAGCGATCTCTGGAAATCTATGAAGTTCCATTGAGGGATCCCAAAGGTCATGTCGTTTCAGTGGAGGGCATGGCGCATGATATTACCGACCGCAAACACGCCGAAGAAAAATTCAAATCACTCCTGGAATCCGCCCCTGACAGCATGGTGATTGTGAATTCCGAAGGACGTATTGTTTTGGTCAATGCTCAAACGGAGAATCTTTTTGGATATCCAAGATCCGAACTCCTGGGGAAAAGCCTGGATTTGCTGATACCTACAAACCGCGATCTGGATTCCGAGTCTTCAGTTGAGGCTCCATGGAAATCAATCTCTAACGACTTACTGGATTCACAAATAAAAAGAGCTCTGGACATGCACGGCAAGTCCATTGAAGGAGCGGAGTTCCCGGTGGAGATTTCTGTCAGCCCACTTAAAACAGAACAAGGACTACTCATTTCGATAGCCATCCGGGACATTACTGAACGCAAACAAGCCGAACGAACTTTACGCCATAGTGAAGAAAAATTCCGTCGCCTGGTTGAAGGATTCAGTCGGGACTATATTTTTTATTCAAGACATCGCGATGGCGCTTTGACCTACATCAGCCCTTCCATTCAAAATATACTTGGATACAACCCACGCGAATTCCTGAATCAAACAGCGCCACCTCTTTCAGATCCGGACCGCAATCCCCACGCTAAAGCCATGAATGAAGCCTTATTGCGAGGCGAAACCCCGCCCTCATACGAAGTTGAGGTGCGAGATTCTGAAAATCAGAAACGCTATCTGGAACTGGTGGAATTTCCTGTCTTCAGCGAGGACGGGCAGGTGATTGGAATGGAAGGGATCGCAAAGGATGTGACACTGGACAAGAAAGCAGAGCGCGAAATGTTGCGGGCGCGAGAAGCCGCTGAGGCTGCGAACCGGGCTAAAAGTGAATTCTTGTCCAACATGAGCCACGAACTCCGCACTCCATTGAACGGAGTACTGGGTTATGTGCAGATCCTCCAGAGAGATCCGAGCGTTTCCAGTGGACAAAGAGAATGTCTGGAATCAATTGAAAGCTGTGGACAGCATTTACTGACCTTGATCAATGATGTGTTGGACTTATCGAAGATCGAGAGTGGCAATCTGGAAGTGGAAAACGCTCCATGTGATTTAAGAAAACTTCTCAAAGGGGTCATTGATATCGTGCGGCAGCGCGCTGTGAATAAAGGATTGAAAATCCACTGTGAAATTTCCGACCACGTTCCTGATCTGGCGCTGACTGATCAGACAAAGTTGCGGCAGGTGCTGGTAAATTTGTTGGGCAACGCAGTCAAGTTCACCCAGAAAGGACACGTCCTTCTCCGCGCGCGAGTGACTCCGACTGATCGACTGGAAATTGATGTCGAAGACACCGGCATCGGAATGGATGAAGCTCAGCTGGAAGAAATATTTGATCCGTTTAAGCAGGTTGAAGGAGGGAAAGCCGCAGGAGGCACTGGTTTAGGCTTAGCAATCAGCAAACGTTTATCCCAGGCGCTTCAGGGAAGTCTGAGGGTGCGGAGCGAGTTAGGGCAAGGCAGTTGCTTTACCGTTTCACTGCCACTGCATGTCGCTAACCCGAAATTAAAAGAAGCGTCGGATGCGTTGGAAAGCCAGGAAGCGCAGGAATGGCGACTGACAAATCAAGCCAATCTTTCAGCCTTGGTCGTCGATGATCGCCCGACAAACCGGGATATTCTTGTGAGGCTGCTATCCAATGCCGGTTTCAAAGTTTCTGAAGCCGCAACAGGCGAAGAAGCGATCCAAAAAATATCCAAAGATTATTATCCTTTAGTTTTAATGGATATTCGGATGCCTGGAAAAGACGGCATTGAGACCACTCGCGAAATGCGCAATGGCGATTTACTGAAAGATTCTGTGGTGATTGCAGTTTCAGCCAGTGTTTCTCCTGAAGCCAAATCCAGGTTTCTTCGTAATGGATTTGAAGATTTCATCGGCAAACCCTTCCGAGCCGGGCAAGTGTTTTCAACGATTGAACGTCACTTGAAAAATCGTTTCCCTGAGGCTTTTACTCACAAGAATTCATCTCCATCAGGTCACTTTGATCTGGGCCTGTCGGGCCTATCAGGATCCAAACACCTGGGAAGCGAACCCGGACTCAATGATCAAGCGCATCAAGGCGACAATGAAGAATTGAATCTCGGTTTGGTTGAAACCTTTAAGAGCAGAATTTTAATCGCCGCTGAATTGGGCGATGTGGGTGAGTTGAGAAACATCGCCAATGAAATCGCCTCTCAAAACGAATCTGACTGCGCCCAGAATCTGGCGAAGAAGATCAAGAGTCATGCCAAACAATTTGATTTTGAAGGTTTGGCAAATTTGTGCGCAAGCTGTGAAAATCCTGAACAGATAAATTATCCCTCAGATTTAGATTCCCAGGAGGTTGAGCGTCTGATGGAATCAAAATCAGAAAACTCTTAGCGGTATCCGGTTCGGTTCAAATGCGAATTTATAATTCACCAGCTTGATGTTGCTCCAACTGGCATAATCGGGAAAACTGAGTTGCCTCATATATTAAATTGGTCATGGAATCTCCAGACAACCCATCCTCAAGACACAAAACGCCGGGAGCAATACTGCTGGTGGACGATAACCCGACCAATCTGCAGGTGTTGTTCCAAACGTTGGAAGGGGAAGGACACCGACTGTTAATAGCCAAGAACGGAGAAACCGCGATTGCCATAGCAGAGAAAGTTCAACCGGAGCTGATATTGTTGGACATCATGATGCCGGGCGAACTGGATGGATTTGAGGTATGTCGACGACTCAAATCCAGACCACAGACTCACGGCGCCGAAATCATCTTCCTGTCGGCCCTGAATGAAACCAAAGACAAGGTGAAAGGCTTGGATTTGGGAGCTGTCGATTATATTACTAAACCCTTCCAGGCCGAAGAGGTTATTGCCCGTGTGGACACCCACCTGACCATTCATCGGTTGCGGAAGGAATTGGAATCACGCAATCAGGAACTGGAAACGGCCAATGCTCACATGCAGAAAGATTTGCGGGCAGCAGCCAGAGTTCAGCGAGCCCTTCTGCCTTCACAACCACCTGACTCGGATAGAGTTAGGTTTTCCTGGAGATACCAGCCCTGTGACGCTATTGGAGGAGATGCCCTGAATGTTTTCACATTGGACGGCAAAGAGTTTGGATTTTATTTGCTGGATACCTGTGGGCACGGCGTTGAGGCAGCATTGATTTCGGTGAGCGCCGCACACGAACTGGCGCAGAGTTTCGGTCCGGAATCTCTTTCGATACGTAAAGATCCGAAGAATCCTTCCGGCTTTTCACTAGCATCACCAGCTTCACTTGCCGAAAGCCTCAACCGCAGATTTCCCATGGAAGCTACAGCGGGCTTGTACATCACAATGATCTATGGGATTTTAAATACTGAGACTTTGGAATTAAGATACATCAACGCTGCTCATCCTCCGCCATTCTGGGTCAAAACCGGATTGGATGGCGCGCCGATTTTCCCGACAGCAGGATCCCCTTCACTCCCAATTGGGGCCATGGAGGGGACTAAGTATTCTGAAATTCATCTTCAGTTGGAGAAAGGCGACCGGCTTTATCTGAGATCGGATGGATTGGAAGAGCAAATCAATGAGGAGGCCGACCCACTTGGAACAGAACGGCTGAGCGCTGGACTTCGCGGCGCAGCCAGTTTGAGTTTAGATGAATCTCTGGACCAAATGTTCCAGCAAGTCCAGGCCTGGAAGGGCAAAATACCACAAGCCGATGACTGGTCAGCGTTGGCGCTGGAGATTATTTAGTGGAATGAAAGGAAATGAATTTAATACAGTCGCTCAAGATTAAGGGTTTAGTTTTTGTGAAAATTATTTAATGCTGATCCAGGAAATATCCAGATAGAGAACATGACATGAGTTCGGATCCGTCAATGCAAGAAGCCATACTTGAGCAGGCGCCTGAAGGTATGCAGCTTCCGCCTGAGCCTGAGAACCCATTCTCCAGGAAGCCCAGGGTGGTTATTGTTGATGATCAGAAGGACTCCCGAAGATTTGCTGAGATCTGTTTAAAGTCTGACAAAATCGAATGTTTTCCTTTTGAGAAAGGACAAGACGCCATTGATTTTCTGGGGGAGGAACAGATTGATGTTATTCTGCTGGATGTAATGATGCCGGAAATGGACGGCTACGAAGTCTGTCGACGACTCAAACAAAATCCGGCGACACAGGACATTCCCATTTTGTTTTTGTCGGCCAAATATGAATTTGAAGACAAGGTTTACGGGTTGAAAATTGGAGGGCATGATTTTCTGACGAAACCTATCAACATGCAGGAATTGAAGGCGCGAACTCACGCGGCCTTTCGGGTAAAGGTTCTTCAGGATGAATTAAAAAAGAAGATTGATCTCCAGAAAACCATCAACCAGATACAACAAAATCATCTGAATGACTATTGGAGAATCATTTTCGAGCAGCTGGCCGCCAGCCTGGCGCATGAATTGAACAATCCACTGGCGGCAGCGCTGGGGTCCACACAAATGCTGAAACAACAGGAATGGGTGGATGAGGACAGTTTAAATCAACTGGAAAAAATTGGAGCGAGCCTGAAAACGGCCAGCCAGAAATTACGGAGCCTGTTGTTAATCGCTCATGCCAGCCAACGTCCTAAAAAAGTTGCCTTATCCAGATTGGTGGAAGATCTGGTAACGTTGGTGAACTATCAGATTGTTTCTAATAAAATTGATCTGGAAATCAAATTGGAAGGGGAGAGCCACTGGGAAGGCGGCCCTGGCCAACTGGCGCGAGCTGTCATGGCCCTTTTGAATAACGCCATGGAAGCAGTCAGCTCGGTCTCCAACCCCAAAATTTTTATACAAACCGGAGAGAATGTGGATGAGCGCCAACTCTGGATATCAATTTCAGATAACGGCCCAGGGGTACCTGAATCGATTCAGGAAAAGTTGTTTGAACCATTTGTAACGGATAAAGGTCCGCCCCACGGAGGAGTAGGCTTGCCACTTGCCAAACGGATTATTGAACAGAATGGAGGACGACTGGATTGGATCCCTCCAATTAAAGATAATTCATTCACTGAATTTCGAATTTCCCTGCCATTTGCAGAAGCGAATCCTTCGTTGCAAAAGAGCCATGAAGCTTCCACAAGATGACCGGAAACCTGATCAAGTAAGGATAACGACATTGACCAGCCTCACGAAACAAGTTCTGCTGACTGACACGAAATGAGTTCACAAAAAAACTCCAGAAAACAATCCGGAAAAGATGAATGGGTTTTCAGAATCGGAATGGCGATTTCCATTGCGGTGTTGTTGATCGGTCTAATGGCATGGGCTAATGATAAGTGGGGCTCAATCAAAACCACTCCCAATACTGTTGAGCCCCAACAACAGGATGATACAAGCGCTTCAAAAGATTTACTTCCTGAACCAGATACAACCCTATCGTCTGCTGATTCAGACAAACTTAAAAACAATGTCGACAACTCAGCTCTCAGTGATCTTTTACCGGACTCAGCTTTTGATGAAGACGAAGAGTCCCTGGGAATGTTTGCCACCGGACTGGGCGCTGATAACTGGGATAATTATGATCCGGATAAATCCAATGCAGCGCTTCAAGAGGGAAACCGTTTACTCGCTGAAAAAAAATATCAACAGGCCATACTGAAATATCAGGAAGCCGCTAAGTATGATCCAGAAGATCCGGATCCCTGGTTTAACATCGGACTGGCTCAGGCAAAGCTGGGAAAACACCAGGCGGCAGTGGTTTCTTACGAAAAGTCATTAGAGATTTTTAGCGACTATCCAGAGGCCCTGAACATGAAAGGGAACAGTCACCTGGCTTTGAAAGAATCGAACAAAGCGGTTCAAGCGTATGAAAAAGCCCTCGAACTGGCTCCTGATTATCCATTGGCATGGAATAATCTGGGAAAGGCCCTGGCACAGGACGGAAAGATAGCGCAAGCGATCCAGAAGTTTTCTAAAGCCTTGGAATTGAACGCCAATTACATAGAAGCGCGGCACAATATGGGGCGAGCCTATATGACCATGGGACGTCACCAGGAAGCGTTGACGCATTTTAATTTCATCCTGCAGAAATACCCCAATTTTGAACCGACTCGCCGGGCTTACATGCAGGCGCAACAGGAACTCCAACGTCCATAAAAACTGAATCAGCCCGTTTTTGATTTTATGCAGAACAATGACATACTGATTGCTGAAGCTCTATCTCAAAGCCGGTTCAGCGCCCTGGACTGGGTGATCGTCGCCGCTTACATCCTTTTTTCGTTCGTCATCGGCTGGATGATGAAGAAGTACATCCACAGTATGGATGACTACATCGGGGCTGGAAGAGCGGTGGGGACTCGATTGGGGATTGCCACGATGACCGGCACTGAGATGGGATTGATCACGGTCATGTATAATGCTCAGAATGGTTATACCGGTGGATTTGCTTCTTTCCACATAGCGCTTGCTGCTGCTTTGGTGACACTGCTTGTCGGATTAACCGGATTTATTGTTTATCGGTTGAGAGAATTTAATGTTCTGACTATACCGGAATATTACGAAAAGAGATTTGGCCCGAGAGTTCGTATTATTGGTGGGATCATGTTGACACTTGGTGGTGTTCTGAACATGGGACTCTTTTTGAAAGTTGGATCAATGTTCATCGTCGGGATCACCGGCATGAGCGCTACCGGATGGGCTTTGCCACTCGTGATGACCATCCTGCTGGCTTTGGTTCTGGCATACACAGTGATGGGTGGCATGATTTCGGTGATCATTACCGATTATGTTCAATTTGTCGTGCTTAGCTTTGGGGTTTTGGTCGCTACAGGAATCGCGATTTGGAGCTTGGGATGGACTGACATTTTTAGTGTCGTTCAGGAGAAAATGGGCGAAGGCGGTTTTAATCCGTTAGCTAACGAAGGCGCTTTTGGTCCGGAATATGTAATCTGGACATTCTTCACCGCAGGTCTGGTCAGTTGTGCGATTTGGCCTACGGCCGTCGCCAGAGCGCTAGCCATGGAAAGTCCGAAGTCCGTGCAGCGGCAATATACGTGGTCCTCGGTTTCATTTATGATGCGTTTTTTGATCCCTTCATTCTGGGGAATCTGCGCATTCGTTTTCGTCACCACACAGGCGCCAGACCTGTACGAATTGCTGACTCCTCAGGGAGACAACCCGCAAGTCCTTGAGAACCTTTATGCGATGCCTGCCGTTCTGGGTCGTATTCTGCCGATTGGTGTGCTTGGGATTCTGACAGCGGCGATGATTGCGGCTTTCATGTCGACACATGACAGTTACTTGCTCTGCTGGAGTTCAGTCATTACTCAAGACATCATCGCTCCCCTCAAGAAAGGGAAAATGTCGACCAAAAGCCGGATTTTTTGTACCCGGGCATTCATCATTTTGATCGGCGGATATATCTGGTTCTGGGGAATCTTTTACAAGGGAGATGAGAAAATCTGGGACTACATGCAAGTCACCGGAGCCATTTATTTTTCGGGAGCATTCTCGCTTTTAGTTTGCGGGCTCTACTGGAAAAAAGCCAGTTCCACCGGAGCTGCGATTTCACTCTTCTGCGGATTGGGGGCCATCCTGGGACTGAGCCAGGTTCAAAAAGCTCTTGGATTGAACATACCGCCGGAACGCGTTGGTCTGGGCGTCATTGCTTTGACTGTTATTGGAATGGTTGTTGGCTCTTTATTCTTCCCTGACAAGCCAAAGACCGAATCCACCACGACCACTGAAATTTGACATGACACGCAGGTGATAATTCTTAACAACGACAACACTAAAGCTGGAGTTTAAATCTTATGGAATTTTGGACACTCATTTGGAAAATCCTGTTTATTGCCTCGATAGTCGTTTTTGCCGGTATGGCCGTGTGGGTAACCATCGGCGGGTATCAAGACATCAAAACGCTCCTTCAACGTTTGCAAGATCAATCTGATGCTCGTCAGATAAATCAAAAGGACGAGGAAATATAATCTGTCAAATTTGGACACCCAATTTCCATTTCATATTTGACATCCATTCAGTTTAAAACTTTTTGAGTGTCAAGTATTACCACTTACAATTCATTGTTTAAAATTCACGGTTAACAGATGAGATGCATTCCGGTACTTTATCCCCATGCCTCAGAAGAAAAAAAAGGCCGGAGCGAGTCGGAAGAAAACCTCGACCCACCCCAATCCAAACCCGTTAATTCCTCCTGCAAATCAACCAGGACAATGGAAAATAACTGCGTTGGGATTGGGTATTCTGGTTTTCGCCGTCGCTATCGGACTTTTACTGCGTCCTGATAAAGATTCCAAACCAACCACAGGACCCGCTGAC